>CBIHOP010000123.1:0-8777 GCA_966211385.1 uncultured Bacteriovorax sp. | reverse complement strand
ATTGTTGGTCCTTGAAAGGATCACTTCACCTGTTTCTCCATCATCAGTTGCATATGTTCGCACGCAGACTTTGGAGCCAGTTGTGAAGTCACCAAAAGTGACACTCATTACTCGCTACCCGATTCGTTTTTCAACAAAACAGCTCACAGTAGTCAACATTCATAGTATTAACTTCGTATCAAACAAAGCTTTTAGACTTGAACTTGAGCGAATCTATCAAGCGATCAAAGACATTCCATCCCCGCTTGTTTTCACCGGCGACTTCAATACATGGAATGAAGAAAGACATGAAATTTTAAAAGAGTATTCAAAAAAATTAGGACTCACGCCTGCTTCTTTTTATCCAGACAATCGCATGACGTTCAATGGATACGTGCTTGATCACTTCTTACATACGAATGATATTGTCGTGAAGAAAGCAATGGTTGATGGATTCTATCAAGGATCAGATCACAAACCTCTCGAAGTGGAAGTCGAACTGCTCTAAAAAAATCTTAGGCAAGTTTTTCCGCTCCCATCGAAAAATTTCCATAAATCCCCTAAAATAGAAAGAAAAGTTCTGCAGAGATCTAATGAGGGGTTTCAGTGAAAAAAAGTACAACACTAAAAATTATCTTTCTGTCTTTAGTTTTATCTTCTTGTGGATTAATCGAAAGATTTAAAACACCAGAGCAACCAAGTGACACGATGACAGAAGAAACTTCTTCAAGTGAAACTGCTTCATCTGAAACACCAACAACAGATGCTGATGATCTCTTCAGCCAATCAATGGATTCGGCAAGCGCTTCAACTTCTGAAACAGCTGCAACAGACTCTCCTTCAAATGTTGATTCAGATTTAAAATCTCTTGAATCAGAATTTAGTGGAACAGCTTCAAGTGAAGTTCAAGTAAAAGAAGAAATTCCAGAAATCAAAGAAGAGCCAGTAGCAATGGCCTCTAACACTTCTTCAGGCATGTCTGGTGAAGGCGGAACAATTCAAACTTACCGTGTTCAAAAAGGCGAGACGCTTATGCAAATCGCTTTCAAAATCTACGGTGACATTGGAAAGTGGAAAGACATTAAAGCGATGAACCGCGGACAACTTTCAAGCAACAATTCACTCAGAACTAACATGGAACTCAAATACATGGCCCCTGAAACTCCATTCGTATGGAATCCAGTTGGTGTTCCTTATATGATCAAATCTGGTGAAACACTTGGAACGATCTCGAATACTGTTTACTCGACTCCAAAAAAATGGAAATCGATTTACGAAAACAACAGACCTCTTATCAAAAATCCTAACGTGATCTTCGCCGGCTTCACACTCTACTATAAAAAGAATCCAAGCATGGCCAACTACGTTCAGCCAGCTGCTGCTCAACCAAAAGCTGCTGCTAAAACGACAGAAGAAGTAATTGTTGAAGAGTTGATGAATGAAGATAAAACATCAGCAGTAGAAACTATTGCTCCAGCTAAACAACCTTTAACAATTGAATCTCTGACAACAGATGAAGCCGCTCAAATCCAGGCCGCTCCAGCGAGAACAGAAGTTCAAGAAGGCGAAATCGATCTGATTAACAACGTATCAGCTCCGATCAAAGACGAAGCTGTTCAGGGGATCAACTCTAGAGACCTTCCTCCGATGATCGATGAAGAAATCCAAACTCTCGAATAGGTTCCAACACACTTTTCTTGTTGCAAAGCCCTACTTCGTAGGGCTTTTTTTTTGGTTCCAACACACTTTCCTTGTCTCATTCACCAAGAAAGAACAGAGTGTACAATCAATCGATTATCTACTTTATCCTTCGCAAACTCAAAAACAGATTTTTTCAAACCGCACTTAATGCTTTCAGCTTCATGAGAAGCAAACGTTTGGTTAATCCACTCTAATTCCCGCTCAATACTTAAACTCCCCATCCCCAGATCAAGGCCACTTAATTTGATGCCAGATTTTTCCAACAAAAATGGATGCATTTTCAAATGCAAACTACTAAATGCATAATCTTCGGCACGCAAAACAAGACCAGCAGCTATTGGATTTCGACAAATATATTTGTGTGCATTTGATAAATATTGCTCAGAATTTATGAGTGAACCTTTGTAACGGCCACCAAAGATGCGATTAATTCGCCCGGCAGATCTTTGAATATCAATCGTCAAAGATTTCATAAAAAAATACATTACACGGTCGATATCTTCAGTTGGAGTAAGCAGCAATAAATGAAAGTGATTATTCATTAAAACGAATGATAAAATTTTAAGATTGTGATCTTTTTGCAAGCGCTTGAGCCGATTCAAAAAGATGGCCCACGCATCTTCGATGGAAATGTAAAAATTTTCTTTGTTATTGGATCGCGCGGTAAGGTGATAATAATGTTCGTTAGAGCGAATAGTTGGTTTACGTGGCATAGAATTCTCCTTTTCGAGGAGTGTTTCAAGATTAATAAATGATTTGAAATTCTATTTGCCTAGAAACACAGCAATGAAGTCGACCTGCGACAAGAAAAGTGTGTTGGAACCTATGAGAAGAATTTACTTAAGAAACCACCCTTCTTCTTGCGTTCGATGTTCTCCATCACGTTTCCTTTTTCGAGAAGGTCGCGGTGGAAATCAGAGGCAAGGTGCGAGTTTTCAAGCAGCGTATTGTATTCGCTGACCGAGAGAAGACTCACGCGAGCGGCGTTTACTTCTTCGCAAAGAGCGAAGGCGTATTGGTTGAGGCGATCGACTGAATCAAACGGTCCAATGGATTTAGCAGGAGATTTTACTTCTTCGCCTGCGAGTCCTTCTGGTTTGAAGTTTGAATCGTAAAGTTTTTTTGCCCCTTCGTGATCAAGCATGCCTTTTTCATCGAGGAGATAAAGAAGATAATAAGCAGACTCCCCCATTTCTTCGGGATACGGATTCATGAAGTTGTAAACACCAACGATATATTCAACGTCTTTCATGAAAACACTCCAAAATCCACAATCACTGAACCTTCTGGTGAAAGTTCAATTTCAAGTTCGTTAGGGTAAGTTTGAACGATAACATTAATCTCATCGATGACTTTGTAGACAACAAAGTTTTTCGTGAGATTCATTTTTATTTTTTTGCGATAAGAAGTTGGATTGTACAGACTTAGTCTGCGTACTTCTTCAAATCTTAATTCATTCGTTGATGATGGACGAGTTCTCCAATAGAAATCGATTCCTTCAACGTTGTGAATCGGAACATGCACAAGTGAAAAAGTATCCACAAGTGTTTTCCAGAACGTCACAAAATCATTTTTGTTCATATCTTTGAAGCCTTCGCCTTCAAAGAAAACAATTCGGCCTTCGCCAAGATTGATGTTTTGAACTTGAGTTTGAAAATGAACTTTCTCGACAACAAGCGAGTTTTCGAGGAAGAAAGTTTCAAATCGTTTTGAATATTCTTCTGATAAACCTGAACGGTTGAGGATGATTCGTCCGCCGTTCATGAACGTTTTCAGAATAAAATTGAATAATGTGCGATCAACATCATGACCATGAAACAAGTGAATGTGTTCCTGGTATGGAGTTTTATTTTCATGCAACTTCAATGTGTCGTTACTGATAATCTTATAGCTCCATCCAAAATTATTTTTCAGATAGCCCCATAGGTTGAGATCGTTCCAGCTTTGAAAAAGTGAGCTCACTCCATCGATTTTTTCGTAAACTTTGAAAAACGAAAGCGGCATAAAAACAGAAATGTCTTCATGTTCGTAAGCGGCACTTGCGAGTCTTGCTGGTAAATACGAATTGGCTACGAGATCATTTAATTCGCGATTCAGTACACCCTTTTTCAAATTATGAGAGATGAGAACCGACGAAGGAATGAGATCTTTCGCCAGTGATTCAAATAATTCTTGTGAATAATCAATTGTCGTAACAGTCCCAGAAAGTCTTTTTAAAAAGTTTTCTGTTGAAGCACCAAGGAATGCAACATCGAGACTGCCTTCGTAATTATTTCCGATGCAATCGCGGGCATTTGTTTCGTATAGATCTTGAATTTTTTTGCTAAATTCGAACGCATGCTGTTTTTCTTCAATCGGAGAAAGCACTTGCTCAGGAGTCTTTTTCGTTTGTAAGTAACGAGTGAAGGCCTGATCAAATGTTGGCCCCGTGTCTTCCATAAAACTTCTGAAGCGGCCTTCGCAGAAATACCCTGAGCGAATTCCCCACACGTCCGAGGCAATTCGATTGGTCGCAAAGTACGAACCTAGTTTTTTTACAAAACGTTCGAACGCCTCGAAGACTCTTGTATCGAAAAAAGAAAATATTTTTATTAAATGGTCGTCAGCGTCAATTACCCCGTAGGCCATTTGTTCTGAGTTTAGAGAAAGGCTTCGGGCCAGAAGGTGCGGCATTCCTCCGTTAGGAAGAAACGGTGCCGGTGTCAGTGGTAAAAAGAAAGTAACTTGTTTACCCACTTCCTGGGCAATTTCCACTAATTTTTTGAGATTTGTCTCTGGACGATGATCATCGAAATCAAACTGATCGCCCGTTTCCGAGTGAAAAGACCAGTTGATGGGAATGATTATTCGAGTGCCGGGAAACTCCTGCAGCTTTGTCTTCCACAACGAGGCAGACGTTTTCCAATAAAAAAACCAATTTTCGCCCGGGAAAACAGAATCGAGATCGCGGGGTACTGGGGTGGTAAGAGTCACTAGTAACACCTCATGTCTTATCGTGATTGCAATCTTCTGCTAAACTCACGTGACTTAAATTACTAGGAAATTATAAGCTCCAAAAAGGTGGTAATGCAATGTGGTTTTTCACCCAAGAAGAAAAAGATCTGCAAAAAATTTGTCGCGATTTTGCACAGAAAGAATTAGCGCCTGTTGCTGAGAAACATGATCATGATGAAACATTCAACATGAATGCTTTCAAAAAAATGGGAGAGCTCGGTGTTTTAGGAATCACTGCTGATCCAAAATACGGTGGAGCAGGAATGGGTGCACTCGCTGCCACAATCGTGATGGAAGAGTTCGGTAAGGCCTGTGCAGGATCGACGCTTTCATATCTCGCGCATTCAATCTTGTGTGTGAACAATATTCAAAACAACGGATCTGAAGAACAAAAAATGAAATACCTTCCAAAACTCATCACTGGTGAGCACGTTGGTTGTATGGGAATGAGTGAACCGGAATACGGATCAGATGCTGTTGGTATTCAGACAAAAGCAAAAAAAGATGGTGACGGATATGTTCTAAACGGAACAAAAATGTGGATCACTAATGCTCAATATGCAGACGTGGCCTACGTTTACACGCGCACAGGTGAAGAAAGAAAAAATCTTTCAACATTCATCGTGGAAAAAGGAACTCCAGGGTTCTCTGTTGGAAAGCCAATTCACAAAATGGGTATGCGCTCTTCTCCAACGGGTGAACTTGTTTTCGAAAATGCTAAAGTTGGAAAATCGCAACTCGTAGGTAACGAAGGTGAATCGATTTATCACATGATGAAGAACCTCGATATCGAACGTATTACAATTTCAGGAATCTCTCTAGGGATTGCTCAAGCATGTGTTGATCAATGTATTAAATACGCTGGCGAGAGAAAACAATTCGGCAAGCACATCGGAAATTATCAGCTCATCCAGAAAATGATTGCCGAGATGGCGACTGAAACGGAAATGATGAGAGCGTTCCTCTACAATACAGCAAAACAATATGACGACGGAGTGAAAGGTCCAAGTGTAGCGGCGATGGTAAAACTCGCGCTTCCAAAGATGGCGACAAAGATTGCTCTCGATGCAATTCAACTTCACGGTGGATACGGTTACTCTCGTGAGTTCCCGCTTGAGCGCATGATGAGAGATAACAAACTCAACGAAATCGGTGCTGGTACGAACGAAGTTATGATTATGATTATCGCTAAGAATTTATTGAAGGAAATGCACTAGTGAACGACTTACAAATAGAACTTAAAAACCAACTTGAAAAATTTCGTCTCGCTAAAATCGAACCACACATGGAACACGATGATGAGACTGAAGAATTCCGCATGGATCTTTTCAATGAACTAGGTTCATTGGGTTTCACAGGAATGACATTGCCAGAAGCTTACGGCGGAATGGGAATGACGTATGAGGATTTTTCAATTGCTCTTACTGAGATTGCAAAAAGTTCAGTGGCCTATGCAGTGACTATTTCGGTTTCAGCAATGGTGCAAGCAATTCTCAATGAATTTGGAAATGAGTCGCAGAAGAAAAAATATCTTCCTGCTTTAACCAGCGGTGAAGAAATTGGTGCTTTCTGTTTGAGTGAATCAGGTGCAGGTTCAGACGCTGCCGGATTACAAACAACAGCGAAAAAAACGGAAGGCGGATATATTCTGAATGGTTCAAAAATCTGGATCACATCAGGTGGTATCGCTAAAACTTATATCGTCATGGCCCGCACTGGTGCTGAAGGCGGTAAAGGTGTTTCTGCTTTCATCGTTCGCGATGGAACTCCAGGATTTAGTTACGGAAAAAAAGAAAAGAAAATGGGATGGCGAGTGTCGCCTACTCGCGAACTTCTTTTCCATAATTGTTTTGTGCCTGCAGAAAATCTTCTCGCTCTTGAAGGTGAAGGATTTAAAATCGCCATGGCGGCCCTTGAAAAAGGTCGATTTACAATCGGAGCGATTGCTGTTGGTTGTGCTGAACGCGCTCTTGATGAAGCTGTAAAATACAGTTTAACACGTCAGCAATTTAAACAAGCTATTTTTGACTTCCAGGGCCTGCAATGGATGATGGCCGACATGGCCACTGAAATTGAGTGCTCGCGTTTATTAGTTATGCAGTCAGCGCGTGACTACGATAACAAAACACCAAATCCAAAACTTGCCTGCATGGCCAAACTGAAAGCTACTGATACGGCGATGAAAGTCACGACAGATGCTGTGCAGATTTTAGGCGGTGTTGGTTACACCAAAGAATATCCAGTTGAAAGATTTATGAGAGATGCTAAAGTTCTTCAGATCGTAGAAGGCACTAACCAAATTCAACGCGTGGTTATTGCTCGTCAATTGAAAAAAGAATACACAACTCACTAATCAAGGATGCTTCAATGGGTTTAACATTCACGACTTTTCCTGAACACACGACGAATTTAGATTTGAAGAAGCTGGAAGTTTTCAAACAAATTGTTTCTGAACCTACAACTCAATTCTTTTATACTTTTTAGAGAAGTGAATTATTGATTTCAAGCAAACAACTTTTCGAAAAATATAAGAGCAGAAAAACTTTCGTTCATGTTGGTATCGGTGGATCAAGTCTTGGTCCTGAAATGTTAGTGGCCGGATTGAAAACTTCTGACTGCAAATTTATTTTCATCAACAACATTGATCCGGAAGAAATTCATGATCAATTGGAATTGATCAATCCCGCTGAATCTCTTTTTTACTTTGTTTCAAAATCTGGTGGAACGGCAGAGACACTTGCTGCCCTAGCGATCATTACAAACTTCCTTGAGAAAAAAGGAATCGCTCAATCCGAACTTAAAAATTATTTTGTGTTTGCGACTGATCCAGTGAAAAGTGAATTGCGTACAATCGCTCAACCACTAGGTATCGAATGTCTGGAAGTACCCAGTGATGTTGGCGGTCGTTTTTCAGTGCTTACGCCAGTGGGTTTTCTTCCAGCACTTTTTGCAGGCATCAATGTTGATGAACTGCTGAAGGGTGCAAAGACGGCCCAACAGCAATGTTTAGCTGAAAATCAAAACAATTCTCTTCTTCGTGTTTGCGACTTCCTTTTAAAATTAAAAAATGATCACAACATCAACCAAACTGTGTTGATGCCTTATTCTTCCAAGTTGAAATATTTCTCATTCTGGTTCACGCAATTGTGGGCCGAAAGTTTAGGGAAGAAAAAAGATAAGATGGGAAAAATTGTGAATACGGGCTTCACTCCTATTGTTGGATATGGGGCTACCGATCAACACTCGCAAATGCAACTCTTCATGGAAGGTCCAAAAGACAAATGTGTGATCATGGTTGAAGTTGAAAACTTCTCGCACGATTTTAGATTGAGTACTTCAATTAAGAGCAATAACCTAGAGAAGCTATCAAGCTTTAGTCTTGCTCAGCTGATGAAAGCTGAATTTTACGGAACATTGAAGGCCTTACAACGTGAAGAGCGCCCAACTCTGCATGTGAAAATTGAAAAGAATGATGCTTATCACATGGGAATGTTAGTCGTCTTTTTTGAATCTCTAACAGCACTCATGGGACACGAATTAATGATTGATCCTTTTGATCAACCGGGTGTGGAAGCTGGTAAGATTTACGCCTTCGAATTCCTGAAGCAGTTGAAATAATTCCATGTGTTGGGTAAAATTGAAGTCTAGAAAACACCTTACGAAGGATCTCGCTAAATGAGTACTGATGATACAACCATTGTCTTAACGGACATACGAGCAGCATTGCAGGCTTCGGAAAAAGAAGCTCAAAAAAAGCCCGCTGCTTTATTAGTAGTTGGTGGTGATCTGAACGGTACGCTCTTTGATCTTGTTGACCAAGTTGTGGGTGTTGGTAGAAATGCCGACAATACAATCGCTCTGGAATTTAATGGTGTTTCACGCTATCACTTTAAACTTCACGCTTCAGGTGAAGGACATGTGCTTGAAGATTGTGGATCTAAAAACGGTACTTACCTCAATAACAAAAAAATTGAAGGACAGACGACGCTTGCTCGCGCTGACATCATCAAAATTGGAAGTATCGCTTTAAAGTATCTTCCCAAAGGTGATCCGGAAAGATTAACGTACGATAAACTTAATCTTGAAGCGAACACAGATCAACA
>CBIHOP010000122.1:0-8795 GCA_966211385.1 uncultured Bacteriovorax sp. | reverse complement strand
ATGGTTATGGTTGAAAGCAAAAAATAAAAAATTAGCATCAGTGATTGTAGTCAGCGGATTAGTACTTTCTATTTTCGCTATTACAAGCATAAAACGAAATGCAGAAGATATTGAGGGTTCGACGAGCAATCGTAAAATCTATTGGACCGCAGCTGTTAACATGGCGATACGCAATCCTGTCTTTGGTGTTGGTTATGCGAATTTTCCTTATCGATTGATGGAATTCACCAATGGGCATGTAGGTTCAGAAGGAAAACACAAAACGGCGCATTCAACCTGGTTGCTTGCGCTGGCAGAGAGTGGATTGATGGGATTTATTTTTTACATAGGCCTTTGGTGTACTGCCATTAAGGGCGCATGGAGAATGAAAGAAAGTCATCCACAATTTATTCTTGGTCTTATCGCTTATGGCACAGCTATTACATTTCTCTCTCATACGTATATGCTTTATCCGTACATTCTCCTTGGCCTTATCATTGCAGCTGAACCTTTCTATTCCGTGCGAGCAATTGAAGCGCACGTTGTAGAGGAAAAATTTCCTCTTCTCATTGAGGAGTATTCATAATGGAGAATTTTTTTTTAGGTTTACTTGGGCTCATACTGTTTATCTATATTGGTTATCCGCTATGCACACTCATACTTTCAGTTCTTTTTGGTCAAAGTGTAAAAAAGAATGATGAAGAATTACCAAGTGTGAGTTTGCTAATTGCTGCTTACAATGAAGAAAAGATCATAGAAAGAAAAATTCTGAACGCGCTGGAAATAGATTATCCGCGAGAGAAACTTGATATAGTGGTTGTGTCAGATGGATCAACTGATCGTACGGACGAAATCACTAATTATTATCGCACGCGTGGAGTTCAACTTTTCCGAGTTGAAGGCAGAGTCGGAAAGACACAGGCGAGGAATCAAGCAGTACTGGCAAGTCGTAAAGAGATTATTGTTTTTTCTGATGCGACCGCAATGTTCAAAAAAGATGTGATCAGAAAGCTCGTGAGAAACTTTGCTGATAAAAAAGTTGGAATGGTAAGCGGGAATCTGGTTTATCGAAACGAGAAAAAAAGTGCCATTGGATTAGTGACTCAAATTTATTGGGCCTATGAATCACTGATTAAACGCGCTCAAAGCAGATTATTCTCACTTACTGGCAGTGTGGGGTGCCTCAATGCTTTTAGACGCCATCTCTATCATGTTCTCCCTCCAAATATCATCGAAGATTTCACCCAGCCTCTAATGATTTTAGCTCAAAATTATAAAGTTGTTTATGAGGCTGAAGCGGTGGCGTATGAGCGCACAACTCAGAAACCGGAACAAGAATTTCTTATGCGGGTGAGAGTGATTCGAGGTGGAATGCACGGTTTAATCTATGCTCTTAGACAATTGAGCTTTATGAAACATCAGGGGATTATTGCCCAGCTATTTTTCCACAAAGTCTTGCGATGGATGGTTCCATTTTTTCTCATTCAACTCTTTCTAGTAAATGTTTACTGCTTTTTAACTCTCAATACACCATTTATTGATCTGGCCATGCTTTTGCAGTTTGCGTTTTATCTTTTTGGTGTCCTGGGAATCTTCACACGTATTCCAGGACCATTAGGCAAACTATTTTCTTTTCCCACCTATTTCATTGTCGTGAATGCAGCAAGCCTTAAGGCCATGTACCTCACACTTACGACTGAATTAGAGGCCACATGGGAAACGAACGTCTACTGAGGTCATTATGAAAAAATGTCTGTGGGTTGTTCCAAAACTTATTTTTCCTATTTCGGATGGAGCGCGAGTGGCCAATCAGTCCTTGCTAAGCTCAATTCGACCTCACTTTGAGGAATTGCATATAATTGTTTATCGCGATGAACTCGATGAAGATTTGCACTTGGAGATGTATCAAGAGCAGTTCAGACCTGACCAAATCCATATTCTGCCGAAGCCAAAGATGCAGGGGAAATGGAGAAAGATGTTCACACTTTTGATGAATTTCCTCCAGAATCCGGAGATGCCTGTTACTGCAGGTCATTTTTCTTCGTGGCATTGTCGCAGAGAAGTTAGACGAATTCTGGAGTCCCATAAATATGATGTACTCGTATTCGATGGTCTTCATCCCTACAGTGCTTTTTTAGATTTAGAATACGAAGGACTGCTTCCTCCAATCGTTTATCGCGCTCACAATGTTGAGCAAGATTTGTGGTCAACTGCTGCTTCAAAAACAGATAATCCTTTAAAACGACTTCTTTTATTGTGGCAGGGGCAGAAAATGGCCGCTCTGGAAAAAACACTCATTAGAAAATCTAAAAGAGTGTGGGCCATTGCCAATGAAGACTTAAAACGATTTGTCGAATTAACAGGACAAAATAATATTGAACATGTTCCTGTTGGTTTGAATTTTGTAAAAGAAAAAATTTTCATTCCGAGTCCCGTTCGTTCTCCAAAAATAAAACTTCTTTTCGTAGGTAAACTGGACTGGGCCCCAAACGCAGATGGATTAAGATGGTTTCTGCATGAAGTTTGGCCATTTGTTGATCACCAGCGACTGGAACTCAATATCGTTGGAGGTGGTGAAGCTCCATGGGCAGATCCTTTCTATACCTTTCCCGGTATTCGCTTTCATGGATTTGTAAAAGATTTAGAAGCATTCTATGCAGAAGCAGATTATACAATCATTCCGATTCGTTTCGGGTCAGGTACAAGAATTAAAGTCATAGAGAGTATATCGAAAGGTGTACCAGTCATTTCAACTTCCATGGGGGTTCAAGGAAGTGGTTTGCATGAAGACCAATTTCATAAGGCCGACAATGCAAATGATTGGATTAGAATTCTAAAAAATCTGGAACCTGAAATTTCAAGAGAAAAGGCGAAAGAAGCTTTCACGATGTTCGAAAAAACTTATAGTCCAGAAATGATCGGACATAATGCTTACGTTTCACTGCAAACTTAAAGCTGATAAAAGGCCTGCGTTTTGTAGGCCCACTTATTCGGTGAAAATCTGTTTTCAACTTCATGAGCATGCTCTTCAGCATAGTCTTTCCATGCTTGAATATTTTTAAGTGATTCCCAAAGTGCAGTTGTCCATAATTCAGGACTTGAATTAAGACAAAGATATCCATTGATATTATGTTTGATCAAACTTCCGATTGCACCTACATCGTTGGCAAGAACGGGTAAGCCAGCACTCAATGATTCAATTAATGTCATTGGCAATCCTTCGGTCAAGCTCGGCATGATGAGAAGATCTGCATCGACATAATATTCGGCCGGATCCAGGACATGTCCTAGAAGTTTTACTCTTGTTTGCAGGTGGCTTTCGCGCAAAAAAGATTCAATCGCCGGGCGTTCAGGTCCTTCACCTAAAACTAATAGTTCGAAACGATCACGATAAATTAGATTGGACCAACATTGCAGGAAATTGAGAAGGCCTTTTTCCGGGCTTAATCGACCCACATAAAGCAGTTTCAGTGTCTCATGCGAAGATGGAGTTAAAGCAAATCGCCGTTCACGAATTTTAGACATATTTTTAGTTGAGAGCATATTATCGATAACAGAAATATTTTTGTAAGGAGCTAAGGCTTCCATCAATTCATCTTTCATTTTATGAGAAACGGCAATGACTCTATTGCACGAGCGCATAAAAGTGAAGGCCAGTTTTTCATACATTCGCACTTTGAATGTGTGCCCGGTGTTTCCGTGATGAGTATGAATATGGTGAAACTGACCTCTCACTAAAGCACAAGCAATGAGCGCTTTAAATCCGTGGCTATGAAAAACAAGATTCGATGGCTTTTCTGTTGCCAGAAATTTTTTAAGAGCGTCTTTTAACCTCAGAGGAAGAAGAAGATCATAAGCACTTGATGAATTAACAACGATACGTTTTATGTAATCGGGCAGAATTTTTTCAAATTGTTCGGCATATTGGGGAACGCGGGTTTCCCTAATGATAATAACTATAGGATCCAATCCAATATCATGAAGAGCAATACTGCCTGTCTGAACGACTTTTTCTGCTCCTGAAATTATTCCCGGAGCGATGACGAGAATGGGACGTGCCCTTTTTTTAGACTTCATAATTTGCTTCCCAGGCATTAAACGTTTTTACTGTTTTGAGTGCGTTGACGATCCCCAGATAAAGGAGAGCGTACAGCGGTCCAATCACAATAAACCACATTTTTTCTGAAGCAAAAAAGGGTCTAGTTCCAAAACAAAGAATGGTTAGGAACAGGTTGACAATAACGTAAACAGATAAACCTCGCCACTCAATGATTTGCGAAATTTTTTGTTTCATCACTTGCGACGAAAAGAGAAGTCCAGGTATTTTAGGGAGAAACATGAATGTCATGGAAGAAATGAGAGCACCAACTGGTCCAAAAAAACGCGCTGATATCGCCACAACTATTATAGATAGTGGTGTGAGTGCCAAATAGATTTTTAAAACCCACTTTGAATGTCCAGTAGATCTTGCAACTGCATCATGAGGAATGATGTAGGAGAGATAGGTCAAAGCATAAAGTTGAAGATATTGAGCTGATTGCGAGTATTGGGAGGTGAAAAGGATCTCAATGATAGGTCTGCTGAAAATAATTAATCCGAAAACAGCAGGGATCATGAGGTAGCCAATATCTTTTTGAGCTTTTTTATAGAATTTTACCATTCCATCAAAATCGTTCTCATGAAAACTTTTAGAAAGATTCGGCACGAGAACTTTAGAAACTGACATCTCAAGAAGATAGAGGGGAGGAACTAATAAACAACCCATTGAATAAAACGCATATTGAGTTGTGCTTAATTGTGATGAGAGAAGAATAAGATCAATTCGCTCTAAGAAAAATCCAAGTGCGCCGGCCAATGATAGTGGTGCACAGTATTGCCAAACTTCTTTAAGACGATCCCAATTCAAATTAAAACTGAAAATTTTTCTTCTGTGACCATAGAGAAAAGCGATAATCATTTTAAGACCAAACAAAATTGTAAAACTCCAAAACGCAACATCGATATCTCGATATATCCACACAAGGCCAACGATGATAATGGACTTCACAATTTCAAATCCACCGTTAAATAAGCTGCCTTGGATTCCTTTCCCTTTCGCAATTAAATATTCACCATAAAAAGATCCTGGAGCACTGGTTATGGCCGAGAGTAGGAGAAGAATGGTCTGTTCTGTAGAAAGAGCGATGAGATGAGCAATTTGGAGTGAAAACAGTAGCCCAATAAGAGCACTAATTAAACTGAGCATGAAGCTTAGTATCCATGCTTGTTCAATATACTCGTTATGGTTTTCTTTTTTTCCAATCCAGTAGTAGACACTGTAGAGAGGTCCACCTGCCAGAGAAAGATAGGTAATAGAATGCGCATATAAAAAGAAAATTTTATACAACCCAATATCATGAGGATTTAGAAGCCTTACAAGGACAATGGGCAAAAATAGATTGGTCAGGGCAGAGAGTATACTCACTAAAAAGACCGGCCAGTGTCCATGTTTGAGAGCTCTTAATGTCATCATGCTTGGTAAATCTCAAAATAATTTTTAACCATCTTTTCAACGGAGAAAAAATCTTCAACAGATTGACGAGATTTTTCAACTTTTGATTGCAGTTCTTGCGGATGAGTCAAAAGGTAATCGCATTTGTCGAGGAATCCGGATAGATCACCCAGTTGGAAAAGATCCACATAGGCACCGTGATTATTCAATGTTTGATGTCCGGGAATGTCACTGATCAAACAAGGTGTCTCAACTGCCATTGCTTCAAGGACTGCAACAGGTAGTCCTTCACTTGTCGAAGCGCTGACATAAAGATCTGCACCTAAGTTATAATCTGACACCATTTCCTGACCTCCCACTAATTTGATGTTTGTTGTTTCTTCACTTTTACATTCGTTAAAATATTTTTCATCACCAGATGGACCAACAATGAGTAATTGATACTCCGGACGCTTTTTAAAAGCGTTAATTAAAAATTTCTGATCTTTGAGCGGAACAACCCGTGACAACGAGAGAACGATCGGGCGTGAGAAATCTAGATTATGTTTTTCACAAAGCCAACGCCTTTTTTCTTTTTTTAAAGCGGGAGAAATTTCTTCTTTAAAGATTTCAATCCCATTGGGAATGTAATGAATTTTTTGTCTAGGTAAATTAACCTCCTGCATGTAGAAATTTTTAATTTTGTCACTTACGGCAATTACTTCATCCGCAATATTCGTCATTAATTTTTCATAAATTTTAATTTTAGAAGAATGAGAGACATGATCTATTCCGTGAGTTGTGTGAATTAATTTAAATTTTTTTTGACGCTTTAAATTTTGTAATAAGCTTATGGGTGCCCAATACATCAATGGATTTAAATCATGAGTGTGGATAATTTGAGCATCATGACAATCGCTGGCCATTTTTTTTAATAGACTCAAGTCATAACCAGATTTTTTTAATGGAGGCGTGACAACATGAATGCCGTGGCGTTGAAAATAAGAAACCCAACTTCGTTCATGATCATAGACATAGACGCTTACTTCATGCCCATCCTTAATTTGACCTTTGGCCAAATGAAAGAGAATTTTTTCTAATCCTCCAATTCCGAGGAACTGTGCAACGTGGATGATCTTCATAATTAGTTGACTCCAATGCTTTGACAACGTCATTCCCGTTGGCCTAAAAGACCTACAACAAACAACCAACTTCGGACAGGAGCGTGGCGTGAAATTTTCTACAATTCTTTTTCTTTTTTTCCTCTTTATTTTAACTGCATGCTCTAGCCACAACGTGGAAGATTATCCGCGATACAATGATCAAGTCGCGCGTTTAATGCAAGAAAAGAAAAACGAAATGCGTACAAGTGGATTGGAAAATTCTGTACCTGATATGAGTAACATTCCAGTGTACATGGCGCCTGGACATTTATTCACTCTTTCACATCCAAGTGATAACAAACTTAGCGGAACTTTCCGTGCAGACTTCAATGGTCGTCTGGAACTTCCTTACGACGTTGTTGTAGATGTGAACAATAAAACGTTTCCAGAACTGCGAGATATCGTCATGAAGTCGTACACAAAGTTTTTTCAAAGAGGGGTTGAGAGTGTAAATTTCTCACTTTCGAAAAAAGATTTCTGGGTTGAAGTACGAGGCCTCGTGAAAAAGCCGGGACGTTACCTTATTCGAGGAAGTGATTCGCTTGATCTCGTCGTTGATACCGCTGGTGGTGTTCAAGGAGATGTCTCTGTAGATTATTTTACAGCTAACATTAAACAAGCGAAGTTCGAATACCAGGTTCTTCTCAATAAATATTTCGAATCAACGGAAAGTGTAGATAAGATAAGATGGCTTGGAGGCGATAACATTTTTGTTTCAAAGTTAGATAGTTTAGCAGGAATGCAAAAAGAAATTCCGTTCGTAACAATAATCGGGGGAGTAACAAAACCGGGAAAAGTTCTTTATCAAAAAGATGCCAGCTTGTTTTATTTCATTGAAAAGGCAGGTGGTGCACTTCAAGGAATGGGCTACGATGAATGTTACGTTTTTCGGAACACTCCTGAAGGTGTTAAGAAAATTCAATTTGCCTTCAATCAACCTGAAACAATTCCAGTGATCATGCCGAATGACACGATTTACATGAACTCCCAGGTGAAAACTGCTGGAGATCAGCTCTTAGAAAGATTAAGTCATATTGCTGGCTTGATTTCGACCGTTGCCTTGCTTATCATAGCTCTATGATTGATTTTTCTCATTGTCAGGGGCTTTTCCGCCATTCTGTTTTTCATGCATTGAAAAGAGAGACGGTTTTGCCTCCTGAAAGTGAGAAAATACTCAGCACTCTTCAATTTCCAGAAAAAATAAATACTTTTCATCCAGCTCGCACGCAAGAATTTCAATTAGGCCGTCTCTGCGCTTACGAAGCTTATTATAAATTAACGGGCAAGGAGCTTTATTCACTGCCCTCAGGGGACAATCGCGAGCCACTCTGGCCTGCTGACGTCGTGGGGAGCATTTCTCATACTCATGAATGGATCGCCGCTGCCGTTGCGAGAAGTAATGTTGTATTAGGATTAGGAATCGATCTTGAAGGGATGGGGCGTGCTAAATCAGATCTCAGCCGTTACATCACAAATGAATACGACTTAAGTACACATCCTGATTTTTCTTCAGAAGAATTACTTACGATTATTTTTTCAGCTAAAGAGTCTTTGTACAAAGCACTTTTCCCCAGCGTGAATAAGTTTTTTGGTTTTGAAGCCGCGGCCGTGACTGATATTGATTCACAAAATAAATCTTTTACCATTAGACTTTTAATGCCACTCACATCTGTTTTCACACCTGGCCAGCGCTCTTTGTTTACTGGCCGCTATGAACGCGATCATCAAACTTGTCTCACTGCAATCGAAATTCTTCACTCTTAAAGTTTAATTGATGTTCTCTCAAAGTTAATCAAGTTTACAAATTTTAATCTTCGTGAAAGAAATGTTGAGCTTTGAAATGAGAATCAGATTCTCATTCTCATTATCAGTTCTTCTCACATCGTTGTTTTCGCTGAAGTGAATTTCTTAACATTTAACCAAAGGTCGTGCGGTGTTCATTCATTCATTGTTTGAAAGCAAAGTTAAATTTCGTAAAGATACAATAGCACTCGAAATGGGCCAGAAAGTTTTGAGCTATAACGATCTCAACAGGCTCGCCAATCAAATGGCCCATTCACTCATTGAGAATGGCGTTCAACCGGGTGATATTGTGGGTGTGTGTTTGGAGCGTTCATTTGAAATGATTGCTGGTTTAATAGCTGTCATGAAAATTGGAGCGGCTTATTTACCACTTGATACAG
>CBIHOP010000121.1:0-8839 GCA_966211385.1 uncultured Bacteriovorax sp. | reverse complement strand
ATCATTCCGAGAATTTCATTAATCTTTTTATTGCTGTCTTCAACCTGCAGAATAATATCCTGATTCCCCTGATTGATTTCTTTCATCGATTCGATCATTTGCTGGATAACGAGACGACCTCTCTCCGCAGTATCAAGACTGTGCTTGGCCAACTCTTCTGAGTTTTTTGCATTCGACGTGTTTTGCTCAATGGTAGCTGAGATCTCATGAACCGCTTGAACTGTCGTCGCAAGATCATTTGATTGATCTTTGGCAGAAGAATTCAAAGTTTGGGCATTTTGAGAAAGAAAGTTTGAGTCGCTATTAAGCGCCTGACAGACAGATGCCAGAGTTTCGGCTGAAGTAATGATGGGAGCAAGAAGTTTTTTCGTGATGAAAATAACCAGGAAGAACGTAATGGCGAGTACGATGGCCGAAAAAAGAAAGACTTTCTTTAACAAGTCGGCAATTGGTTTATAAACTTCCGTCGTCTGCTTTTCGACAACAACGGCCCACGTTTTTCCTTCAACTTCAATTGGCGCGATTGACGTCAGTACTTTTAATCCAAGTTCATTAACAGCTTCAAGAGAAATTTCTTTATTGTCTTTAAAAACAGTATCTACTTCTTTGATGCTCTTTAATTGAGCTTTGTTTTTATGTGACGAAACGATGTTGAATTTTTCTTTATTGATGTAAAAATCAGAACGCAATAAATGATCTGGACCAATCAAATAAGCTTGACCGGTTTCTCCCATACCCTCGCGTGCCGAAAGAAACTGAGTGACAGCGGCTGTGTCGACTTCAATAACCACAGTTCCCATTAGATCGCCTTTATTAATACCTTCAGATAAGTGAGGAAATTCTGCATATGAATTTACGCAGTAAAAGGCCATCGTTTTATTGAACTGAGGATAGAAAGAATAATCTGAATAAAAAATGTCTGTTGTTTTTGACTTTTGAGCGTTGGACACACACTTTGCAAGTTCAGAATCTTTTAGTTCTCCGCCCGTCAGTGATCTTCCCATGAAATATCCATGAGCATCACCTTTAGCAGAATAGAGAATTTGTCCCTGAATGCTGACCAGTAAATAGTTAGCTAGATTATACGACTTTAAAATTTCTGCCGTTTTAGAATGATAAATTTCATCGAGCTTTTTATAAGTCCCTTCTTTGATAACAATATCCTGACCTGTTTGATTACCGGCCGCCATGTAAGCACTTTCATAGGAAAGGAACAGGCCTTCTGTAAGACGATCGTTACCTAAAAGTTTAGCAAAAGTATGAGTACGGCTGAAAAAATCATCCACGCGCTTTCTTGAAATCGATTGAATGGAATTCAATTGATCAATCGCTTGTTTTTTTAAAGCTTCACGCGAGCTGGTATAAGAAACAAAAAGAGTGATTGCAATACAGATTGAGGCAATTGATAAAACTGCGATGATCATTTTCAATTTGATCGAAGTTTTGTTCAATCGTTCAAGTAAAGACATAATCACTCCTTTTGTTCTGACTTAAAAAATGAAAAAGAAATTACTTAATATCGTCTTTCCAAACACCAGATCCTACGATCCATGATGTACCTGACGGCATTTTACATTGTTTAACGAATGAAGTTTTAGGAGTTGCTTTCTCTTCACCTGGTTTTGCCCAAACGTAATCAACCCATGCACCAGCAGCTTTAGCTTTTGCTGCTTTATCGAATTCCGCGAAAAGTGCAAATTTATTTTCATCAAGTTGTTTTCCAATCTCTTGACCATTCAAACGGCTTTTTACCGGGTGAAAAACCATTTTAATTTCTGGAGACATGTCCTGTACCCAAATATAGTTGTCACCACAGTTCTTAAAAAGAAGTCCAGCTGGCCATTCAGATTTAAGAGCTTCGCCTTTTGCTGTAAGTTTTGTACAAAGTGCGTTTACTTGGTCCTCTACGATCTTCTTAGAACATGGTTGTTCCGCTGCCATTGATGAGAACGCAAAAGCGCATGAAAAGAAAAGTGTCGCTAATTTCATTTTGAAACTCCTAATTAGAAAAAATGTTCATCACTTGATTTTATTTTCGGTAGAACGGGACACAACTTAAAATTTCTTAAGCTCTAAAATTTAGTAAGTCACTCGAACCAACGAAGTAATTTGAACGCGATTTTTTTAAGCGAACTGGAATAAGGTGGGAAGTAGAGATTTGTTAGCGTGAACCAACTTTGCGTGAGAATCGATTTTTCATGGGAGAAAACTTTAAAACCATGATGGCCATGATAACTTCCAATTCCCGATGTTCCTACTCCACCGAATGGTAAATGCGGATTTGCGAGATGAAGAACGACTTGGTTAATCGCCATTCCGCCGGAAGTTGTTGCCGATTTAATTTTGGAAATAAAGCTCTGACTAAATGAAAAAACATATAATGCCAGAGGTTTTGGATTGGTTTGTATGTAATCAATCACCGTCTCAATATTTTTATATTTGATGATGGGAAGTATCGGTCCAAAGATTTCTTCTTTCATAATCGGAGAATCTGTTTGCACATCTTGGAGCACTGTCGGTGGTAGATAAAGATTCTCGCGGTCAGCTTGATCCGAAAAAAACTTCTTTTCGTTCACAATAGCATTGTTGAGTCTATCGAAAGCTCGCGTATCAATGATACGGGCAAAATCATTTGACCTTTTTCTTGCCTCAATACTTTCACCATAGGATTGCTGAATACATTGGGCCACTTCCTGGCAGAATTGATCGTGGCTTTCTTCCGGAACAAAAATGTAATCTGGGGCCACACACGTTTGTCCCCCATTAATGAATTTTCCCCACGTGATTCGACTGGCGGCCATTTTTAAATCTGTATGACGATCAATGATGACAGGTGATTTTCCTCCCAATTCAAGCGTAACAGATGTGAGATGCTTGCTGGCTGCTTCCATAACTTTCTGACCGACTTGAGGTGAGCCTGTGAAAAAAATGTGATCAAAAGGCAATTTCAAAAGATCAGCAGCAACTTGTGCATCTCCTTCGACAAAAAACACTTCATTGCTCGCAAAAACTTCCGCGAGAATTTTTTTTAAGATAGCTGCCGTTGCTGGCGTTTTCTCAGAAGGTTTAGCGACAATACAATTCCCGGCCGCTACTGCTGCGACCAATGGATTGATCAGCAGTGAAAAAGGATAGTTCCAAGGTGCAAGAATAAGGACAACACCTTTTGCTTCATAATGGATTGACGAGCTTGAACCAAAGAGGACCAGCGGTGTTGGTACTCTTTTTGGCCTCATCCATTTTTTTACTCTTTTCACTGCAAAATTTATTTCATCAAGGACAGTGTGAATTTCAGTGAGTTCGCTTTCGGGATAAGGTTTTTTGAAATCTGAGTAAAGGGCCGCTTTAATTTCTTCACGATAACGAAGAACAGCTTCTTTCAATTTTTTTAATTTCTCAATTCGAACATCGGCCTTAGTTTGGGAGACATTCCAGCGATTGTTTTTCAGAGATTGAAAATTTTGTTCTAAATCGTACATCGATTTGTCCTTAGAGTTTTTCTTTCAAAATGTGGCACATGTATCCGGTAGGATTTTTAATTAAATAATCTTGATGATACTCTTCTGCTGAAAAGTAGTTACTGAAACTCTCTACTTGAGTGACAATGGGATTTTTAAAAACTTGTTTTTCATTAAGTTTCGCAATGACTTCATTAGCTATTCTTTTTTGGTCATCGGTGAATGTAAAAATAACCGATCGGTATTGAGTCCCTACATCGTTATGCTGGCGATTGAGAGTTGTTGGATCATGCAATCTAAAAAAGAGATCGAGCACGCCTTCAAAATTTAAAATTTCAGGATTATATTCCACGAGCACAACTTCAGCGTGACCGGTCATTCCTGTACAAACCATTTCATAAGAAGGTTTGGCCATTGTTCCGCCAGCATAACCGACTTCCGTTTGCACGATTCCAGGAATGGATCTTAAAATTTGCTCCACTCCCCAAAAACATCCAGCACCTAATAATACTTTTTCAATAGTCATCACATTCTCCTAGGTAAGAACGAAAATACCGGCCCCCATAAACAGGTAGCAAACCAATTCGCCTCCGCAGTCTATCCAAAATTCTTTAAGGGGAATAGTTCGAAATCGGCCAGACTTAAAAGAAGAAGCTGCCGTAAAGAGCAACCATGCGCCGAGTGATACTTTCATCGCATCCAGAAACTTATTGCTAACCAAGGCATGTTGAAGAGTGTCCAGTCCCCAGACATTTAAAAATGAGCAAAAGAAAATATAACCCCAATCTTTTTTTGTTAAAAAAAGGTTTTGTTTAAATTTTTTATTCCACCCGTAAACAATTCCTAAATTGAGTAGCGCTACAATGGGGATATAAGCGTAATCTAAGACATTCAAACGCAATCTCCTTTTAGTTGTCCGGTCATTCTTTGGTTGATTCTTTAAGTATTTTAGTGAATAAAAATGAAATGAGCAAAAATTCTGAGAATTCCTTTTATAGCTATGATTATCATCAGCCTGATGGGTACCGCTTCTCCCTTGATTCTGTCTTTCTGGCCCAGAGGGTAAGTGCTTTTCTTAGCTCTCAATATGCTCCTGAGGCCATTAGCGGCCTCAAAACAATGGATTTATGCGCTGGTTGTGGTGTCATAGGAATGGAGCTATTTTTCCATCAGAAAACAATCAAAACGATCGATTTCGTGGAAGTTCAGAGTTTATACGAAGAATATTTTTCCAGAAATGTGCAGATGATTGGAGCTGATAAAACAGACTTTAAGTTTCATCTCATGAATTACTCGGAGCTCGCTCACAATATGAGTTTCCATGAGCAGTACGATCTTGTTCTTTCTAATCCACCCTATTTTTTTCCAGGAGAAGGCCTACTCTCCCCCAACGATTTTAAAAATCGCTGCCGTTTTTTTATCGACAGTGATTTTGAACAATTATGTTCCGCCATTCATTATGTTTTAAAACCAGAGGGCAATGCGTTTGTTTTAGTAAGACCAGGCAAGCACCATGGTCGCGATCTTTTCAAGGAATGGCAGAATCTCATTCTTGAAAAGAAATGGAATTTAACGGCCGAAATTTTTGATGAAGTTCGCGGAACTAACATCGTGAGACTGACTAAAAAAGGCTAAAAAATTCTCCTCCAGTTGTTTTTCTAACTGCTGAGAAGAAAGTCCTAGTTCGAGAGAAGCTTTGGCATAGAGTTCATCCAATGAGATTTCGCGCTGATCATCAGTTTCAAGCAGCAGGCGATTCGGTGGAATTTTTTTAAGGTGTTTAATCCCTCTTTTGCCCAATGAGAAAAAGGGATTAAATTTTAAATATTCATTGATCTGAAATTCATTTCCATTGAAATCATGAAGCATGAAAGTTTGATTCATTCTCACTTTTATGAAAAGACCGATGAGGTCTGAATGCGAACGAACACAATGAATAATCACCGGAAGATTTTTTATTTTCGCCACATCTAAATGCCATTCTAAAACGGTGATTTGATCTTCAATGGATAACAAATCTGCACGCGATCTATCTAGGCCACATTCGCCAATCGCCATGAGATTCGGATGCTCTGATAGTTGCTTATCAAATTTCAAACGCAATTCGCGTAATGAAATTTCTTTTTGCACTTCCCATGGATGAATGCCGATGGCCTGTTTTCCCATCACCAGCGCAGGATGGGGTCCTTCATGATGAGTGTGCGCATCGATTTTCATTATTTGATTTCGTTAAGAGAAGAGAGAACTTTTTGGAAGTGAGCGCCTTTAAATTTAATTTTCGCTTTATTCAAATAATCGGCTACAGACCATTTTGGATTATTGAGAATATAGTCAGTCATATCGTGAGCAACGATAAAGACAGTTGAAAGAGGAACAATTTTTACGTGCGAGATTCCCATCGGAAAGCCATTTTCTTTTGGAAGTTCATGATGCTGCCTGATGATCATTTCAACGTCAGGAGGAATTTCTCTCATGCCTTCCAGTGTTCTTGCGGCAATGAGTGGATGTTCCAAAGTGAGTTTGTAGTCCTGAGGCGAAAGAGTAGATTTCAATTCTTCCAGCTCATCTTTACTGCTGATTTTTGCCAGATCTGGTCGATTGTGAATGGCCATGTCGTGCAAGTAAGCCGCATAGACACACTTTTCAAGAGTTTTATCGGTGTTACACTGCATTTGAATGGAGATACCTGTGGAGATATTAATCACCATTCCTATATGTGCGAGAATGTAGTTATCACTTGCTCGATCGATTTTCATGGAATTGAAAAGCTGTTTTAAACGAGTGTTCTTTTTCACCTGCTCCATGACCTTTTCCACTCTTTGCTCCAACTGAACAATAGGAAATGGAAGGTCACATTTGACCGTTGGCACGTCATCGAGTGACGCTTGGTCAGCAGCGGGTGCAGGTTCTTCTTTTTTATCGCCCGACAGAACATTGAGAATGATTTGGCGAAGTTCACTATGTTCGAAAGGTTTCATGAGAATACCGGCAAAGCGCTGCGAGTTTCTCTGAATGAAATCTGGATTAATGATTCCACTTACGATGACAAAAGAAGATTTATTATTAGGATTTTCCGGACGATCAATCAAATATTTGATGACTTCAGCGCCGTTACGCCCTTCGAGATTAATGTCCAGAATGACGAATTGGAAATGATGTTTATCCAGTAAGTTTTGGGCTTCTTCAACTGTTCCCGCAGAAATGATTTTATCGAACAGTCCTTCAAGGACTTCCGATACGATTTCAACAATTTCTTTATTATCGTCGACGATGAGGAGAAACTTTTCCATAGACCTATCTTAAATTATTATGGTAAAAATTCCCAACTTTTCATTGGTAAGAATAAATGTCCCTAAAACCTTCTCTCTACAGTAAAACACAAGAAGACCTTCAGAATTTCTTGTCATCAGAGCAAATGGCCGATTCACTCGCTCCATTGATTTTGCAAAATATTTACAAAAGAAAAAAAATTAAAAATCAGCTGTCTGGCAAATTATCAACGGCCTTAAATGATCAGTTTTCTACGGAACTTCCAGAAATCGCCCAAGTTTTAAAAAGCGAAGATGGAACCATTAAATTTCTAATGAAATTTAAAGACGATCAAACGGTAGAAACGGTTCTCATCCCTTTTCATAAAAAATTCACCGTATGTCTCTCGACTCAGGTGGGCTGTGCGATGAAATGCAGTTTCTGTTTTACAGGAACTCAAGGTCTTAAAAGACATTTGAACCCGGAAGAAATTATTGGCCAGTATATGGTGGCCTGGAATTATCTTCGTGATATTTTTCCAGAACATACTTTTACTCCGAACATCGTCTTTATGGGACAAGGAGAACCTCTGCACAATGCGGATGCAGTAAGAAAGGCGATTGAGATATTTATTGAACCATTTGGGTTGGGAATTGGCCCGAAACAGATTACCCTCTCCACTGCTGGGCATTTGCCGGGTTTGAAAAAATTTGCTCAATTTCCAAAAGTGAATCTCGCTCTCTCATTGCACTCACCATTTAATGAAGTCAGAAAAAAACTAATTCCTATCAACGATCACTGGCCGCTAGAAGACCTCTTCGCTGAACTTGCAGAAGTGCAGAAAGGTCTAAAGCCTGGTCAGTTTATTACGTTTGAATATCTGTTGATCAAGAATCTCAATGATCGTGTGGAGGATGCAGATGAGCTCAAACGTCTTCTCTCTCCTTTAAAGGCCGTGATCAATATTATCCCTTTTAACCCTTTTCCGGGAAGCTCTTATGAGCGACCTACAAAAGAGGACGTCGACGTCTTTAAATCCCTTCTCGTCGCCCGTAAATTGCATACTCTTGTAAGAACCACCAAAGGTAGCGACATTCTCGCGGCTTGCGGGCAGCTCACCTCTAAAACCTAGTTTATAAAAATTACAGGCCGTCCCTACCCTGTCCGGATTAATGATATATCTGGCCCACAAAGCATTTTAAATGAAGAGGGAGTCATCCATGAATTATCAAAAACTCATCGTATGCGCAGTTGTAGCGAGCGTCTCAGCAAGTGCCTATGCTCAAAATTATCAAAGAAAAAATGAAAAGAAACTTTACGTTGGATCGAATTCAACAGAAGCCCGAATGACTTTTAATGGTGTCGTTCAGCATGTAACAACGGCAAAAAATCCTACTGAAAAAACACTCAGACGTGTCATTGAAGAACAAGTTCAGCATTCAATTGGACCTATGTCTTTTGCTGATGCATCGGCCGTACCTAAAGGCGATCATGTTATTTCAGATATCAAAGTTGCGGCAAGAAATGGAAACGTTATCAACATCACTTATAAATATGATGGAAACATTGTTTTAGAAAATGGACCTACTAAAACGTACGACATCGTTTTACCAGTAAACCCTTCTACTATTTATGAAGCAGCGATGGTTGGTGATTACAATCCTTGTACTGATGATCACTATCAATCCGAGGGCGACTTCTGGTATTTTTGGAATCCGGAACAATCTGGATGTAAGTTAAAAGCTGGCAAAGACTATTTAGTCGTAAAAGCAAAAATTGAAAGATACGAGAACACGGCTCTCTCTTATCCGGAATACCACAATCTGCCAGATGAAAATGGAAACATAACTGTTCACGTTCTTTTTGGAATGGATGATCCTGAGAAGGAGCGCAATCCACTTAAGAGCAGTGATATCAATGCTGATAACTATCGCGTGATCCGCACTCACCTTCTTGCAAAAGGATACATGCCAAAAATTTGGACGAAAACAGAAATTGCAAAAGTTGCAAAGACTGTTAATGGTGATCTTCCATTCGTAGAAACTCTTCAGAAAGGAAAAATCATCTATCGCTTTTTCTTTGGTCCATCTGGAATTGATGAAGATTCTTTGGCGTTCCACTGGTTTTATAAA
>CBIHOP010000120.1:0-8864 GCA_966211385.1 uncultured Bacteriovorax sp. | reverse complement strand
AATTGATCAACGATGGACGCGACTCTTTCTTCGCTATGAGTTTGAGACTGGAAGTATTTTTGACCGTAAAGCATATAAATGCTTCCAAGGCCCGCTACGGCCATAATCAAAATTAAAAAGTCATCAAGCGACTTATGTCTCATTTCTTCCACATAGTGTAATTTTCAAATCTTATTGTAACATTAGATGAGATAAATCAATTGCTAGGAAGAATAATCTTGATCAGAAAAGTCAGATTTCCTTTGAGGTATAAATTCGTTGTCGCGATCTCAACGCTACTGTTGTTAACGATGGCATTTTATCTTTCGTACGCTTTAAATATTTTTAAAGAAGACAAAGCAGCAGATGTTTATTCAATTACACTCTCAAATTCTGTTTCATTGAGTGAGCGATTACGACTTCTCATTGATCAGGATATAAAATCATTAGAAACTCTGAATTCCGATTCATCACAGTGGTCTTCATGGCTGGAGAGAACTCCGCAGGCATTGGTCATTGAATGTCTCAATCCGGATGGATCTCACCAGTTTCTGGCAAATGAAAAAAAGTTAGCGGAAGCAACTACTAATCCTGAAGTTTTTTCTGTTGAAAAGAGCAGCGTGGAAAGACTTCGCTCACTTCCTGTCGGGAGTATGCAAGTTGATCGCGGTTTGATTAAAGGATTTCCTGCGCATTATAGCGTGTTAGCTTCTCTAACAAATGGAATGAAGTGTGCTCTTCATTTATCAACAGAAAAGTTAATGCCTCTTATGAATGAAACATTGAATTACGGTTCATACATTGTTTCTGATAATGGTTCGATGTTTTTAAAATTAAATGACGTAGATGTTTCATCAACTGAATTAAAGAAATTAGTAACCGATGCAACTGTTTCAACAATCCCTCAAGGTGTTAAACGTTTTGTTGAAGATAAAAAAAATGTCATTCGAGCTTTTGCTAAAGCATCTCCTTTTGGATTAACAGCGATTACTGAGATTGAAGAAGAAAAAGCTTTTCTAGCTTCTACACAACTTATTCAGAAATCACTATTTTTTGGAATTTTACTTTTGTCTATCGCCGTGATTACCGGAATTTTATTCACTCGAAGAATGACAAAAAATGTTCAAACGTTATTTGCAGCGACGTCTCAGATGGCCGAAGGAAATTTCGATGTGAATCCGCAGGCCACAGGGCATGATGAGATCGGGGCCCTGACTGATTCATTCGTAGATATGAAAGATAAAATCGTGGCCTACATGGCAGAGATGAAAGAGAAGGCGAGAATTGAAAGTGAATTAAAAGTTGCTCAGCTGGTCCAACATTCATTTTTTCCTAAACACGGAATTATTAAAAAAGATTATAGCGTTGAAGGTATGTACAGACCTGCATCGGAATGTTCCGGTGACTGGTGGGGATTTTTTGAGCAGCCAGGAAAAGTAACACTTGTTGTTTGCGATGCCACTGGACATGGAGTTCCTGCCGCATTAATCACAGCGGCCGCACATAGCTGTCTTTCGACTCTTAAAATAGATTCAGAAACGAAAACGATTCGCCCGCATGATGTACTGGAAAAATTGAATAAAGTTGTTTGTTCGATGAACTCTGATCTGCTGATGACTGCTTTTGTTTTGGAAATCGATGAAAATGAAAGACGTGTGTCATATGCGAATGCTTCTCATATGGCCCCTTATTATCTTAAAAAAGGATCAGAGGGATATTCTAAAGAAGGACTTACCGCTTTAATTGAAAACAACGGTCCTCGCATGGGCGAAAAGTTTGGTTCTCAATATTCAGAAAATAGTTTTGAATACCAACCAGGTGATCGTATCGTTCTTTTTTCTGACGGTTTAACAGAGATGGAAGTTGAAGGGAAGGCATGGGGGCAAAGGAATTTCCTGAAGAGTCTTTATCAGAGCGCTCATCATTCAAGTAAAGGCCTCATCCAGGGTGTTTGGCAGGACTTTCAGAATTTTTGCAAAGGACATTCACCTCAAGATGACGTTACTCTTCTGGCCATTTCTTTTAACAATGAAATTCCAGTGCTGACTCCTGAAACGGATTTGAAATCTGTTATCAATGATAAACCTGAGTTTGTTCTAAGCCACCTGAGTAACGCAGAAAATATTAAATTTTTAGGTGAAACAGAACTCAATCACCTCATTGGACATAATACGATTGACCTCAATCGTGAGCTTAAGTTAGTTCAAATTTTAGAAAGTAAGCAGGCCTTTAACTTAGAAGACACAGTAAATGACCGATACAAAAAAAAGATTTGGCATTTACACTCAAACAGTGAAGTTCGGCCGGCCATTACAGAAATGGTTAATCTCTTTAATGAAGATTATTCGCCTGCCATCAGCGGTGAAATTCTTAGTCTTGTTAGCGAAGAATTATTATCAAATGCATTTTACCATAGCAGCACCGAAGACTCACAATCACGTGGCCAAACCGTTGCTCTTACTCCAGACAAAGAAGTGGAGTACCTTGTTGGAGCTAACGAAGACTACGTCATAATTTCAGTGCGCGGTCCTTCAAGTTTTTCATCTCGCGAAAAAGTCATTGAAAGTATTCATCGCGGTTACGAACAAAAGGCCCCTGTCGATGGTAATGGGGGAGCTGGACTTGGACTCTATCTCATTTACGAAAACTGTCAGCAGTTTTGGGTTATCAATTCCGCTGGAAGAGAAGGACAGATCATCTGCGTTTTCGAAAAATTTAATCGTTATAAAAAAGCTAAAGAAAGAATTACATCATTTCATTTTCTATCTAAGGAGATTATCTAATGGCCGAAAAACTAAATATCAATACTCGCATCAGCGGGGATGAAGTTTATATTACTCTGAATGGTACAATCGACGAAGATGCCAATTTTGACAAAATTAAATCGCTGGCTTTGAAAAAATATATTTTTGATTTCAATAATGTCGTGATGATTAACTCTTGCGGAATTCGCGAGTGGATCAAATATTTAAAAGAAATTGAAAATGCGACACTCGTTTACCAGAACTGTCCTCAAATAATCATTGAGCAGGTGAATATGGTTCATGGTTTTATCCGAAAAGGCGTCACTGTTGAATCTTTCTACGCTCCTTACTTTTGTGAGCAGTGTGATACTCCTAAAAAAATTCTGCTAAAAGATTCAGAGGTAGTGAACTCAAAACCTCCTGTTAAACATTGTAATACTTGCAAAGGTGAACTGGAGTTCGATGCTATCGAAAAACAATATTTCAGCTTTCTAGTACAAGGAAAATAATCATATGGATTCTTTTGATTATCTGGACGATTTATTCGAGCCCGTTTTGATTGCTGATCAAACAGAGAGCATCGTTTATTACAATCCAAGTTTTCTTACTTTTTTTAAAGTCACTCCAAGGATTTTGGCAAAACAGTCCAGCTATGTTGATTACCTTCTGTCGATCATTCCAGAAATGCAGCATTTCTACCAGGACCTTTTAGCGCATAAACAGGCCATCAGTTCAGAGCTGACATATATGCACGAAGGGCAGGACTTTACAGTCATCATTAAAGGCCAAGTTCGTGATTCAGGTCACGCCATTTTGCTTTTTAAAGATGTAACTGTAGAAAAAAATCTCAACGATAAATACCGTGCAATGGTTGAAGAACTTAAAAATACATATTCGCAAGTGATTCAATCAGACAAACTGAAGGTCATTGGAGAAATGACGGCGAACATCTCCCATGAAATCAACAATCCGCTAACTGTTGCGGTAGGGAATACAGAGCTTATAGGTTTTTCACTGGAGTCAAGCGATCTCAATACCCAGCGAGAGGCGATGACTAAGTTTCATAAAAACATCAATCACTCTCTTGAGCGCATTAATAAAATCATTACGAACATGAAAGAATTTTTGCACAAGAGTGAAGACAAAAAAGAGTACTGTGAAGCAAAGGAAATCGTCGAAAAAGCTGTCGCTTTCACTGGCCCTTCATTGAAAGGTAGTCCAATACAGATGAAAGTAAACATCGTTGGAAAACCACCAATCTTGCTTGCTAATAAAATCAAAATCGAGCAAGTTTTCGTTAACCTGATCCAAAACGCCATTGACGCTCTCAAGGATACGGCGATCGAAAATCCAAGTGTGACGATTGAACTAGCATCAGAAAAAAACGGAAACTTTATTCGATTTGATGTTTTTGATAATGGACCTGGGATATCACAAGAAAACCGTGAAAAAATATTTGAAACTTTTTTTACCACTAAGGATGCTGGTAAAGGTACGGGATTAGGTCTCTCGATTTCTAACAGAATTATTCAAGCACACCAAGGTAAGCTTGAATTGATTGACTCGACAAAAGGCGCTCATTTCAGAGTGACTCTTCCTGCTATTGGAATTGCAGGGCACGTGAGTGGTAATTGGGAGCGATTGATTAGCGAAGGTGAACAGCTTAAAAAGGTACTTGTCGTTGATAATGAAACTCACATTCTCAATCTATGCATGAACTTTTTATCAGACAGTGACGTGCATTTCTTAGGCGCATCCAGTGCAGAGGAGGCCTTGAAAGAATTAGACCGCAGTACTGTTAATCTAATTATTTCAGATGTTCGCATGCCAGGTATGGATGGAGAGAAGTTCGTTCGGGAAATCAGAGCAAAAGGGCATGACGTACCAGTGCTATTTATGACTTCCAAAGACTTTATAGAAAAATATAGAAACATCAAAGACGAGTTGAAACTTGAAGGAATAATCATTAAACCATTTACGAAGGAAGAATTGCTAAGTGCAATTAAGACGGCGGTAAAATGAGTCCTCTTCAAAGAGAGAAAATTTCCATTCTCGTTGTTGATGATGACCCTAAAATTAGGGAAATGCTTCAAGCGTTCTTTGCTCTCAAGAGTGATGACTTTATTTGTGTAACGGCGGCGGATACTCAGCAAGCATTTCTAAAAATTGCCAACCAAGACTTTCATATTTTTATCATTGATAACGTCATGCCCGGTAAAAGTGGAATTGAATTCGCACTTCATCTGAAAAAGCATCCGAAACACTATCGCACCCCAGTTTTATTGATGTCTGGGGCGCTTATGCAAGAAGATGTTATTAAAGCTATAGAAGGCGGAATCAGGGAAATTATTGTTAAGCCATTTACCTTAAAAAACTTAATGGATAAGCTGGCGCCAATCATTAAGAAAATGTCTACTTCGCACTAGTGTGATCTTTCGGATCAGTCGACGTCGATAATTTTTTAATCTTACCTTTCTTCAACAATTCTCTTTCAGCAATTCCTTTTGTGTCAGGAATCATATGCGTGGAAAATGGAGTTTTATCTCCGGAGAATTGAGTTTGAAGAACGATTTTTATTCTGATTTCATCGCCAACAAGTAAACCACCATTATCGAGTTTCTTATTCCAGGTCATTTTATAATCTTTACGATCTATAGTCCCCGTCAGAGTGAAGAAATGATTATCTTTCCCCCATGCATCTTTCCCTTGTCCTTTATAGACACCTTGGAAAGTCATGGGACGAGTCACACCTCTTAAAGTCATTTGGCCGTTTACCTTAAAAGTATTGTCTGCCGCGATTTTGATTTTTTCTTTTGAGTTGAAAGTGATGTAAGGATGTACTTCAGTTAATAAGAACTCATGACCTCTTAAGTGAAAATCACGTTTCTCATCGTTACTGTCTACGCTGTTTGTGTTGATTTCAACTTTTATGTTTGAGAGTTCTTTAGTGGCTTCATTAAAATCAAATGTGCCTCTAAAAACTTTAAAAACACCGTCGACATCTGACATGACCATGTAATCAATATTGAAGGCGATTTTTGAATGTTCTCGAATGATTTCGTAGGGTCTAGAATGGGCCACACTCATGACTAAAAAAGTTAGAATCATTACGCTTATTTTTTTCATAATTAGCTCCTTAAGGGCATTTTAGACCCTACACAACAAAACAGCATTAGACAGAGGCGTCAGTCTATAGCACAAAGGTCACATTCTTGTCCCGTTTTGCTTGTTATTCGGTAGATATTGAGGTTAGCATAAAAAGATGGGAACTCATAGGCATCATACATTAGACGAATTCGGAATCAGACAGGTTTCCAATCAAGGGATTCGAATCGAGCCGCTTCAGGTGCGTCTCGAACCTAAGATTCCGTTTCCGCATAAACACGATTTCTATCAAATCATACTTATTGCTGAGGGAAATGGATGGCATCAAATTGATTTTGAACGCTACAAGGTTGACGCCCGCTCACTCTACATTGTTAAACCTGGACAAACTCACGAGTGGAAAATCAGATCAGATGTTAAAGGATTAGTGATTGAGTTCAATCATTCTTCAATAGGAAATGAGAAAACGTTTGTAGATGTTCTTATGCAGATTGATCTCATGCCAGAATGTATGAAAGTTGATAGGAAGGAATTCGCTTGTTTGGAGCAAATTTGCCATCTCATGCAAAGCGAATTTGAAGGTCAAAAAAAACTGGCCGATCAAGTTTTAAAACATCTCGTTGCGGCCTTTCTGCAGATGATTCTTAGAAACAGTAAAGCAAAAGAAAATTTTGTTCCTACTAGGATCGTAAATAGCTTCAAACTTCTTCTCGAACAACACTATAAAGAATTTCACGAAGTTCAATTTTATGCGCAAAAATGCGGTTTAGCTCCGAAAGCTTTCACCATGCAAATTTCCCGAGCTCTAGGCAAATCACCGCGCGATCTCATCCAGGAGCGATTGGTCGTCGAAGGCAAAAGATTTCTGGCCTACTCCGATTGGGGAATCGCTGAGATCGGCTATGAATTAGGATTTGCCGATGCAAATTATTTTAGCCGTTTTTTCAAACAACATGTCGGTGTTTCTCCCGGTGCGTTTCGCGATGATCATTCTCAGCACGCAGTTTAAAAATAACCGCACCACCAAACTTTCGTAATGGTGGAATTGTTTTAAACAAAAAGTGGTCAAGCATTTCAAGAAGACTTACAGATTTGTCTTCTGGTCTTCTGAAAAATTTGTTGAATCGAGATAAAAGATAAAATCTTTCAATTTCTAATTCCGGGAATGATTGACGAATGATCTTGAGATCATTTTCGTTAAGTTTCCTTTCGTCTTCAGTGATATGAGAAACAAGTGATGCATTATTGGGAAAAAAATATTTAATTATTTTAGTGTTTCTAATCTTTTCAAAAAATGGAACCTCAACAGGCTCTCTAAATACAGCGAGACCGCCAGGTTTAAGCACTCTTTTGATTTCTCGAATGGATAATGGAATATCCACATGGTGAAGAATATCAATTCCTACAATTAGATCAAAACTTTTATCAGGAAATGGAAGTTGCTCAGCAACTGTTACGAGAAATTTTCCTTTATCGCTCCATCCATTTTTTTGGAAAAGTTTTTGGCAGTATTCAATATTTTTTTCACAGATATCAAAACCAGTTACTCTAAAACCTGCGCGTGCAAATCGAATGGCATTTTCCCCGGGGCCACAACCGAAATCCAAAAGATGTAGTGTCTCTGCAACTTTTTTTTGTTCTCTTAAGGCGAGTTCAAAACTTCTCCAATACGAATTCCATGAACGAAATTCACGTCCCGTGAGTGGTCCGTCGACGGGAGCAAAATCTATGTTTTGATTAAGATCAAAAAACGATGCGTATTTTTCATAATAATCTCTTTCTCGCACTTGTCTCTCTGTCAAAGTTGTCATGCTTCCTCCCTATGAAAAGCAGATGAACTCTACCAATGGAAATCTTGTTTTTTGAACAAAATTCTTTCTCAAAATTTTTCTAAAGAAGAGATTCTTCATACTGACTAAATGACCTTGCGATTGAGTTTGGTTGCATTAATAACAATGCAAATATTTCAACTTGGTCTCTCTAATATTTTCAGAAACATTCACAACAATACCCAATTTTCTCTTGTGAAAAATACATTTTGCACCGGAACGTATTGCCACCATGAAACATGAATTTTGAAAATAGGGAATAATGTTCCACATGAAAAAAACAAAAATTCTGACACTCCTTAGTTGTGGTGTGCTAGCAAATTCTTTTGCATCAAGCATTGCCGCGGACCCAACAAACCTCGTGACCAACCCAGGCTTCGAATCTGGTTGGACGTCATGGACCAGCTCTGGCCAATCTTCGATTGTAACTAAGCCGTATGCGGGAAGTTATGCAATGAGAACTGGAACAGGAATTGGTGGCGTCGTTCAAAATGTAACAACGAAAGTTGCTGCAGGAAAAACGTACACACTATCTTTTTTTGCACGACTGGAAGCACTGTCAGTTTCATCTGCAATTGGGATTAGATTCAAGAATAGTAGTGGAGGTACTCTTCAGGTAAACAGACTTGTTATTAACACAACTTCTTACAAACAATACTCATTAACAGTAAAGGTTCCAACAGGAACAGCTAAAGCAGAAATTTTTACAACTAAAGACACAACAGCAGCTTCTTATTTATTAGCAGACAATTTTTCATTAACTGAAGTTATTACATCGACGCCAACTCCGACGCCAACACCGACGCCAACACCGACGCCGACACCGACGCCGACGCCAACGCCGACACCAACTCCGACGCCGACGCCGACACCAACGCCAACACCTGTTCCGTTGCCAACACCAACGCCGGTGAATGGATATCTTCCAATGGGAATTGGAGGTGGTGGAGCAATGAGTGGAGTTTCGATCTCTCCGTATGCGAATCTTTGGTTCGTTGGAACAGATATGGGAACGCTATTTAGAAGTACGGATTTGGGCCAAACGTGGACGCCAGTTAATCACAATCAGGCCGTCTTTGATTCGGATCTCGCGAAATCTGTGAGCGTTGGATTTGCTGCCGATGGTGTGACAGTTTTCCATGCATCAGCTGGAATTAATCCACTTCGTTCAACAGATTCAGGTGTGACTTTTACAAAAATTTCGATG
>CBIHOP010000119.1:0-8867 GCA_966211385.1 uncultured Bacteriovorax sp. | reverse complement strand
CATTCATAAAAACCACACGGCAAACGTCAGCGAAATGTCTGTCGATGGCTCAACTATCGTTGATGTCTACAAGGCGATCGCTGATTTTGCTAAAAAAGAACAACTCGATCAAACTGGTTTCCGTGTAGTCACCAATCAAGGTAAACACGCAGGCCAGACTGTTTTCCACACTCACTTTCATGTGCTAGGTGGTGAACCTTTAGGACATTTTGGCAGCTGACTGACGATTTCAAAAATGAAATATGTCCTGACCTTCTTTCGCGCAACGATCAAAAAATTACGGCTATAAGCTATAAGCTCCTTGTGAATTAAAAACCATAAGGAGTTTCCATGCGTTTACCACTCATTGTTCTGGCCTCAACTCTGGCCCTCACTGCTTGCAATAAATCTGAAAATCACATTAAGCCTCGTCCTTACATTGTCGACGAAAAAAAAGTTGAACCAGTCATTATTGAGGAACAAAAAACGGTGGAGGAAAAAAATGAATCGTTACCTGCGCCACTGGTGCTTGCACATGCTAAGGGCCAATCAATTTTACACGATAAATTGCTCAATCGACTCATCAATAAACACTTAGAAAAAAAATCTCTCAAACTTGCTAGTGATACTCTAAGAATGGAAGACGAATACTCTTTTAAGGATAAAACAAATAAACTCACTCTCATTGAAAGCTCAGACTACAATGTTAAAAGTAAACAACTCTCGCGCGTCGTGGTTTCCTACACCGATCAAGTCATGGTGTTTTTCCTGAAACCCGGATTTAAAATCAATTCTCTCAAAGAGATTTTGGATCTTAAAGAAGAACCAGCGAAGACGCTCGTTCAACTTGGATCAAAAGAAGAAGAGTTGAAAGCTGGGCAAGTTGCCTATTTTGTCAGTACCGATCGAAAAGAAGTTTTTGATTACGATAGAGAAATTTATAACGAAACATTTCATTACGGAAAATTTTCTGATGGATTGAATCTTCGTCTCAATAGTAATCAGTTGGTCGAAGCTTATTTGAACTATGATTATAAAGTGCAAACAGCAGAGAGAACAATTTTTAGTAAACAAGGAACATGTGGAAGAAGTGTTAATAATTGTAGTCCATGTAAATGGATAAGACCTGTTCCATCATCAGTGATGTTATCAGAAGAACCTCCAACGGTTGAAGCTTTGGGAATGCAAATTCGAATTAATGATGTGCTTTTAACCATTCCAGAGTGGAAATTAACAGTAAAAGAAAATCAGCTATTAAAATTGTTTTTAAGTGCACCAGAAAATTATTCTCAATCCAGTTACACTGCTCATATTTCATTTTCTGAAAATAGCATTCAGCGATCAACAGTTCTAGAGCCAGGTTCAGCTGAAGGAAATTCATGTTCAAGCCTCTATATTGAAATCCTAAAACCAGTACTTGAATCTTTTAAAACAAAAACCTACGCCACTTTAAAGCTGGTTGTTTGGGGACACGGCGATGTTATGAATGATCTTAAATTAGAGTAAAAAAAAAGGCTCCGAAAGGAGCCTTTTTTATTGGTTCAATCCTTCGAAGAGGGATGTGAGAAGTGCTTTTTGTAGACGAGTCAGTTGATGAATATTGGCCATAATCAGAACTGGAGATTTCTTGATTGAGGCACAAACGACAAGCTGACCTTTTGTTTTGTTATAATCTGTGATTTCAAAAATATTTCCGAATTCTTTTTCGTAACTTTTTAAAACCATTTCATCCATTTCATCGCAGCTTGTGAGTTCAGGATATCTTTCACCTTGAACTTTAACTTTAACGAGTTTGTTTTTCTCGTTTTCGTTTTTCGCTTTGATCATATCGTTGTAGATAAGTTTTAGATTGCTGGCACCAAGGTTTGATTTAAGAATAAACCAAAGCTCTTCGAAGAAGCCTGATCTATCGTTTGGATAGAGACCGAGAAGGTGATTGCGAACTTTGAAAACTTCTTCAATGAGTGAAATATTATTTTGAAGAATCCAGTTTTCGCGCATTTTATCGAAAATCTTTTTTCCTTCTTCGTAGTTTAACTTCTCAAATTTGTCCGCAGTCATATCGAATTCAACTTGTGAGCGGATTGGATAGAATTTTAGTTCACCTTCAAGTCCACCTAAAAATTCTTCATTTTTTAATTCTTCAGTATAAATGAAACCGTTGAGAGGAAGAGCGCGTGCTTCGGCAAGATCGATGATTTTCGATTCTGGAGCTTGATCAAATTTGAAAGTGCGAACTACCGCCTGCTGTAAGTTCTTCGTGAATAAAAGGGTAAATTCCATTTCAAATCCTTTAAATCTGAGACATTAGTTGAGTAAAAACATCACTAAGTCTATCTGAAATGTTTTTTTATGGGAACTCACCCTTTGGTAAAAAAGTGCGAATTGGCCCTTTTTTTCAAGTCCAGTTAGACTTCTATATATGGGAAATTTATTAATTTTCACATTCATCTTGCTCTTTTGTGGCAACGCTTCCGCCCAGGATGAGCGGTTTTTTAGACAGCTCTTTTCAGGAGATCTTGCTAAAGAAGGTAAGGTTGAAGATCAAAAGAAGTATTCCTATGTCATTCATTCTCCCTATTACGCTCTTGATTTAACCCGTGACGGGAAGGAAGAGAGCATCGTTTTTGCGAAAAAAGACAGCGAAGACTGGCTTGAGATTTTCGATAAAGATAAGAAGAAAATTTATTCTTATCAATTTGAGGCCAAGGGTTATGGTTCAGAACTTTTTAAGATTGAATTAAAAACCCTTTCACCAACGACAACTGTGCTTCTACTTTATTACTACGAAGGGATAAGCAAATACATTGAGTTTCAAGGGACATCCCGCATTTATGCGATGACTTTAGATGATAATGATTTGCAGACATTGCAGACTTTGAAAGGGCCCAGTTTTTTTGATGAATTTAAATCTCAGAAAGGTCACTACCATAAGAGAAATTATCAAGTTTATCTGGATGATTTAAATGGCGATTCAGTTAAAGAATTAGTCATCAAACATCAGCGCATGAGCAACGTCTACCTTTACCTCGGAAAAGGGAAGTGGACGACGTTCAAACAACAATTTTAATTAAGAAGCTTTTGGGTAATCAATGTCATCGTGATCATCTTCAAGATGAGCACTGTATTCTGTTTGACGTCCGTTGAATTGGTGAGTTTTTCCGTAGTAACCCACATCTTTCACTTCTTTGGTTTTGAATTTTTTAGAGACCATAATCCAAACCGCGATAGGAAGTGTAATCAAGAAAATAAATGGCCCGATGTATGAGTAAGGTGAAGTTGCATTTTCTTTTGTAACAATGTTGGCAGGCACTCTTTCGCGGGCGGCATGCTTTGGAGTTGTGGCGAAATCATAACCGGCATGTGTTTCTGTTTTCTTCTCTGATTCAATATCTACTTCGGCCATCTGTTCAACTGATGGACCACGTGAGGGTGTCGTTGCCCAGATATTATGAGCGATGAAGAGAAAGAATGAGAGGTACAGAACTTTTTTCATGGGCCACTCCAGTGACAGCTGTTCGACATCATATCGTCGCTTTCGTGGGAAATATTGAGGGGGAAAAAAATGCGAATGGAGTGGAAGGGTCGGGTATTAGCCTTCGAGTGATTCTAATTCTGTGTAAAGTGAATTCAGACGATCTTCTAAGACAGCTAAAGCATCATTAAGGATCTTAACTTCTGCGTTTTTTGGATCCGCGAGTTTTGTGTAATCAAGACCTGCCATTTTTTCCTGGATGACTTTGAGTTTAGCTTCGGTGACTTCAATCTCAGTGTAAATAGCTTCAATTCGAAATTTATTTTTGTTGGCTTTTGGGGCAGCAGGTGTTTCAACTGCTTTTGGTTTTTCAACTTTAACTTCTGCTTTTGCATCCGCTGCTGATTCTTCTGCCAATGCCGTTTCCATATCCAGAGCATCGAGATAAGGAGCGACTTGATCATAGCCCCCCTCGAAATTTTGAAGTTTTTGGTCATCAATCAACCATACCTTATTTGTAACAGTACTAAGGAAGGCACGGTCGTGGCTGATGATAATCACAGCACCCTGGAATTCAGCTAGTTTTTCTTCCAGGATTTGAATGGTTTCCAAATCGAGATCGTTGGTAGGCTCATCGAAGATGAGAATATCTCCAACCTTGGTGAGGTTGAAAGCAAGCTGCAGGCGGCTTTTTTCGCCTCCCGAGAATGTTTTTAAAGGGCGATTGATGTCGTCTCTATCGAAAAGAAAATTTTCGAAATAGGAGATTACATGTTTTTTGGATCCATCAGGCAGGGCCACAAAATCATTGCCGTCACCGAGCAACTGATAGGGAGAGGTCTCTATTTCCAGTTCATCTCGTTTTTGCGAGAAGTATTGGAACTTAAGATCTTGAGCAATTTTGAGTTTACCAAAAGTTGGTTCGAGGTCGCCTTTAATTAATTTAAGCAATGTTGTTTTACCAACGCCATTGCGGCCAAGAAGACCAATTTTATTGCCCTTCTGGATTTCACCAGAAATTTTTTCAAAAAGTACTTTTGAAGTGCCAGAGTATTTAAAACTCAAGTCTTCAAATGAAACGAGAACTTTCGTCTGTCGTCCTGATTTTTGGAGCGAAAGATCCAGAGTTTTCTTTGCTTCACTTTTAATCGTTGAAACTTTGCTTTTTAAATCGAGAAAATTTTCTACGCGCTTTTTACTGCGTGTTCCGCGAGCTTTAATTCCTTGGCGCATCCACGCTTGTTCACGCTCAAGATTATTTTTTAATTTATCTAATAAGCGCATTTTTGCATGTTCATCGCGCTCTAAAAAAGCGAGATAATCTGCATATGAGCCGTCAAAGTTTTCAATTTTTCCAAGGCGAATGTGCAAAATTCTTCGTGTCAATTTAGAAAGTAAAAAACGATCGTGAGTAATCAACATGAATGCTTTTGAAGTTGAATTCAACTCATCTTCAAAAAGTTTTATCGTTTCAATATCTAAATGGTTAGTCGGCTCATCCCAAAGAATGAGATTGGCATCCGATGAAAGACCTAAACTGAGAAGAATTTTCTTTTGTTCACCACCACTCAAATCACCCACAGCTTTTGTGAGATCCGAGTGACCAAAATATTTTAGATAAGACTCGTAGTTTTGAATGAGAGTCCATCCACCTTTATGTTCAAATTCTTCATACGAAGTTTCGTAGAGTGATTTTAACTCTGGATAAAAAACGAAAAAATAATCATGAAGAGTTGTTTTCTCGTGGCCTTCCAAAGGAAGTTCCTGAGGTACATAAAACAGTGAGAACTTTTTTGAATCATCTCCATCTCCGCGAGCTTTATTGAATTCAAACGGAGGTGTCGAGTGATCTGGAACAACATCACCAGTGAGGATTTTAAAAAGCGTCGATTTACCTTTTCCGTTAAGACCTAACAAACCGATTCTATCGCCAACTGAAATGGAGAGAGACGCGTTTTTGAAAAGCGTTTTCGTTCCGAAAGTGAGGTTAATATTTTTTAAACTACAGAGTAAAGACATCGAAGGATTATAATGGTTTATGAGTGGAGAGGCAAATAATTCCCTATTGTCTAAATAGATTCTCGCGATGTGCTAGCATTGAATTGTGGAGAAGGATGCATGAATATTCCTATCATTGCTAAAACCACGTTCGATAACTTGAGAAATCAACCAGCATTTCTCGCGATCTCTCAATTTATCGTCGCCCAAATGAAAGCTTTCCCATCTTCGAGAGTACGCGCTCGATTCATCCATAAAGCTATCGATGAATTTAATACCGAAGTTTTCGCTCATCCCATTGTGAAAGAACTCATGCCTTGCAAAGCAGGTTGTTCAGCCTGTTGCCACACGCAGGTGAGTGTCACACAGGATGAAGCACAACTGCTCATGGATAAAATAAAGAGTGGTGTAAAAATTGATGAATCACGACTTAATCTTCAGGCCCAAGCGGGAAATAATTCTGAAGCGTATTACAAGTTGTCTTTCCAAGACAGAAAATGTGTTTTCCTAAATGAGAAAGGTGAATGCCGAGTTTATGACGATCGGCCTTCTGTTTGTCGAACAAATGCAGTTTTGGGATCGGCCGATCAATGCAATACGAGCACCTCACAGCAACCATTAAGACTCATACGTACTGAAAAAGCAGACATGGTCATTGTTGCTGCTTTTGCATTCTCAGAGGAGAATGGAACACTTCCCTACATGCTTTACAAGCTCTTACGCCAGAACAAACGCGTATCCAAAGAAAACACTTTAGTGTAAAACACTTCCATGCAATGTTTATTATGCCATAGCGAAACGGAAGCTTCTGTTGACAGCACTTTTGATTGTCCTCATTGCCGTTTAAAATTTAAAGATCCTAAAAATTTTCTTACGCATGAAGAAGAGCATAGTCGTTACAGCACTCACGAAAACAATCCATCCGATCAAGGTTACCGCGATTTTCTGTCGCGTTTATTAAAGCCGCTTACAACTTTTTTACCCCAACACGAATTTCGCTCACTTGATTTCGGCTGTGGACCGGGCCCGACTTTGTCGCTTCTTTTGAAAGAATTGGGGGCCACAACACATAATTACGATTTACATTTTTTTCTCGATGAAAAACTTATCAGCAATCAAAAATATGATGTTGTGACTAGTACTGAAGTTGTTGAGCACTTCACCGATCCTAAAGCGAATTGGCAACTTTTAGCCAATTTAACTGCTGATTCTGGACTCTTAGGTATAATGACTCAATTTCTTAAACCAGAGACAAATTATTCAACTTGGTGGTATAAGAACGATCCAACACACGTTGTATTTTATAGACCTGAAACTTTTGATTATTTGGCTTCAACGTTAAATTTGGAAAAAATTTATACAGATAACAACTCAATCGTTATCTTCAGAAAGAAAGGTTAGTTATGTTAAGAATGTATGCAATTCCTAATTGTGACACTGTTAAAAAAGCTCGCTCTTTTTTAGAAAAGAAAAAAGCAGATTATGAATTTGTTGATTTCAAAAAAACTCCTCCAACTGTCGAACTGATTAAACAGTGGACTGATTTTTTAGGAGAGTTACCTGTTAACAAAAAAGGATTAACTTATAAAAAAGTTAAAGATGAATTCGAAGCTTTAAAATCTGATAAAGCAAAAATGGAATTCATGATCAAAAATACGTCAATGATCAAAAGACCGATCCTTGAAAATAATAAAAAGACAGTAGCTATAGGATTTGAAGAAGCTCACTACAGTTCGTTGAAGTTTTAAAATGGATAAAGAGACATATCTCAAACAAAAAGCGGAACGAGCAGTTCAGGAACAAACAGAAAAGTTTCCGAAGGAAGCTTATTGTTACGCCTGCTGGAGATTGAGTAAAAACTGTCTATGTCATTTGATCAAACCATTCGCAACTGATTTTCATTTCGTTATTCTCATTCATCCGATGGAAGCGAAAAAAGAAAAAATGGGTACAGGAAAACTTTCAAAGGCCATGCTTAAAAATTCCAGCATGATCATGGGAGTAGATTTCACTGACAATGAAGAAGTAAATAACCTCATCAAAGATCCTCAGAATCATTGTCTTGTTATGTACCCTGGAGAATCAGCAATAAATATTTCGGAAGACGACATTACTCCAATTGAAAAATTAAAAGCAGAAAACAAAAAACTCGTTATTTTTCTCATCGACGGAACATGGCCTTGTGCTAAGAAAATGATGAGACTTTCAAAAAATATTCAGTCGCTACCGAGACTTTCTTTCACGGCCCATCACACATCCATTTTTGATATCAAAGAACAACCAGCGGATTATTGTCTTTCTACATTAGAATCCATTCAGTTTTTCATTAAAGAATGCAATCGTCGGGGATTGGAGAAAACTAATCATCAAGAAGACCATATGATCGATGTTTTTAAAGCAATGATTGAATTCCAGAAAAAATGCGCTGAGGACCCTGCCCTTAGTAACTATCGCTCTGGTGCCAGAGGATACTCAAAAAAAGAAGATCGAATCCGGGCCAAAAAGTGGCAATACCGTAATATCGTGTTAGCTGATAAAAAAGCCTAGTGCCGGCTTAAATTCGTGGCACCCTCACAACTTCTCCCTCATTAGATATCAGACTGAAACCATTGGGTTTGGGTCATTCTTACCATCCATCTTTTAAGGCGTTATCGGCCTATAATGTAAAATAGTCTCATAAACACTCTAAGGATGAAGTTATGTTTAAGCATGTTTTTAAAACAATGTTTATTGGTGTGATCTCAAGTGGACTCATCACTACACCTGTACTTTCACAAACAAACAACACAGTTGGACTACCAACTGCAACTTCAACTGGAGCAACATCTGCACCAGATAAAAGTTCAACGCTTGCGACTTCTACAACTGTTACGACTGATCAAGATGGAAGAAAAGGTTTAAGTAAAACATACGATCTCGATGGTGTTAAAAGCGACGACATGATTGCTTCAATTACGGGTATTGCCGTAGGAGCAATTGGCGCACGTATGGCCATGAACTACAAACCAATCACTACAGACGTCATGATCGCTGCGGCCGGTGGAGCTGCATTCATCGCCGGCGAACTCATGTCGAACATGAAAGCAAAAGGCGATCTGGAAAAACAAACAGCAGAAGTTCAAATGAAAAAGGGGATGGCCCCAAATCAAGAACAAATTGAATACTTCCAGAAATTAAAAAAATCATACGAAGAAGCGAAGTCAGCAACAAAAACAAAAAAGACAATGCAAATGGCGGCGTCTGTTGCGTTTGGTGCTGCTGCTGCGATGGCGACTTATATGGCATTTAATGAAGTGGCGGGTGATGCTCGCTGTAAAGCTGCAATGACCATGGCGGCGACTCAATATGGAACTTGTGCTGCAGCTTCCGTGACAGTTGTGGCTGCTTCAGAAGCTGCGGCCTGTGCTGCTTGCAA
>CBIHOP010000118.1:0-8978 GCA_966211385.1 uncultured Bacteriovorax sp. | reverse complement strand
CACGATCCTATCTTTCGTGAATATGATGATGGATCAGTTTTCATAAACACTGGGACGTGGACTAAAATGTATAATCTGGATTTTGGAAAGAACTTCTATGGCGCTCGTCTGACTTTTGCAAAAGTCGATGTTCTTGAAAAAAATGAATTCAGTTCCCAGGAAGTCGATCAATTCGACCACCTGGAAATTTCACTTAATGAATGGCGCGGGAAAAGTGATCTGCCGTTTAAGGAATTTAGATACTAACTTTCAGTTAGTGAGTAACACAATTCCATGTACATTTTTCCGTGGTTCGTTTCAAATGGAATCAAGATAACAGTGGTGTTAGCTGGATAACGAATACTATGGTCTTTTCCTTCGATCATTGAAGGAATGGCCATATTAGAAGTGAATCCAAGAGTTTTTAAATCTCTTTTCGCATTTCCCATAATCATGTTAACAATCTCACCGCCTAAATCGCGGATGTCCTGATGATATGAAGTATACTGTTCACCCAACATTGCAGAAGCAACTTTAAAGTATGTTTCATAGGGAAATGAAATAACAAGCATTGCTCTGTAAGGAGTAGACTTGCCGTTTTTTTCCAATTCACCATTGAGACCTAGAACCGCAGTTACATCACCTTTCGAAAGTGAGTCGGTCTTAATAGAAGGTTTCTGAGGCTCGATATTGCAAAATACCATTGTGCTGAAAACATTTTTTGCAGCTTCTACAAATGGTTTTGAAAATTCTATAAATGTATTGTCCCCGGCCATTTTATCTCCAATTATAAACCTAAACTCTGCATTAAATCGTCAATAGACTGTTGACTGAGGTTACCCTCAATCTGACAAGAAGCTCGTTCAATAGCTTTGAACTTTTCTGATAACCAATTAAGCCGGGTAGCGAAGGCTTTCGTATTTAATTTGTTCATGCATTTGTCGTCTCCGGCCCTCAAGGCAAGAGTCATTTTTCTTAACATATGAAGCGAATCAAATAAGATGGCCACAACCACTTCAATGAGGTGAACATCTGTAATTTGAGATGATTTATATCCAATCACTTTTCCCAATTCACAGAACGTAGCTATCTCTGTGGCGCCGATAGATTTAGCTGCTCCCATAATTCGATCAATAATTTGACCAAATTTTTCGAGCTCTTTCGTTGCAAGAGGATTACTTTCTAAAATTTCCAATGAAGATTCTAACTGTGCAAATAAATCATCTGCTTCGTTACAAAAATCAATGATAATTTCCTTCATTGAAGGATCGTTTAAGATCGACATAATTTACTACTTAAAAATCTTCTCGATTTTTTCTTTGAGTACCTGGGCCGAAAACGGTTTTACAATAAAGTTACTTACACCCGCTTTAACGGCAATAACAACGTTTCCTTGTTCTGCTTCAGCAGTAATCATCAGGAAAGGAAGTTTTTCCAATCCAGGAGTAGCGCGTACTTTCTTAAGGAGATCTAGCCCTGACATAAGCGGCATGTTCCAGTCTGAAACAATGAACTCATAAGGAGCGCCTTCTTTAATAGCACTTTCAATCATAGGCCATGCAGTGGCCCCATCATCAGCTTCTGCAATGTTAGTAAAACCAACTTGCGAAAGCATGTTCTTAATAATTTTTCTCATCGTTGACATATCATCAACCACGAGAATTTTCATGTCGGCCTTCATCGCCATTTTTTTCTCCTTAACATTTCAAGCTGCTTTGCTTTTTTCGTCATTTTCTGTATTTATTAAAGTGATAATTGCTTCATAAATGCGCTCACCGAAATCAAATTCCAGTCCTGGCAGGTATGACTTATTCTTCATACTAAAGATTATAGACTTTAATGGAGTGTTCGCACCATTAATTTTGCCTGAAGAGTACTCAAACAAATGTGAGACTGCCCCGACAACTTGAGAAAACATTTCTATAGAATCACCGGATTTAAAAGTAGGATAGCCATTTCCATTAACACGTTCATGATGGTCAAGAATAATTTTTTTACATCGTTCGGAGAGTTCTATATGGCTCTTCTTTATAAGATGCAGACCTAATAAAGTGTGCTTTTGAAAGAGCGTTTTCTCTTTGTCATTAAGCGAGAGATAGGGCGTACGAGAAAGCGTAAGGGGAATTTGAGTCAAACCGAGATGGGCCAGGAAAGCGCCACAAACGATATCTGCTAATGCACCTTCATCGTTTATATTGAGTGTTTTTGCTAATAAATAGGAGACAGCAACTATACGGTTGATGTGTGTATCACCATCCAAATAAGTTTTAGCTAATACTAAAGCTAAAGAAACTGTAGGTGAGTGGGTCACGCTAAAAGTAATTATGTCAACTTTTGCGTGTTCAATAATAGAATTGAAATCATTTGTTTCACAGGCCTTTTCAAACGCACTTTGAAGCGAGAAACCAGGATTTTTCTCGAGGAACATTTCTTTAAGTTTAATGTTCATGATCCTCTCTTTCTCCAGAGGATGGAGTTCACGCTCCTGTAGCGAAGGCACTTCAGAAGGTTGTGTCTCCTGGGCCACGAGAAAAGTACGTCGTTGCTTCTTCAAGATGGCGAGCTTGCCGCCTCGATCAATGAGATAGTCAATGAATTCTTCCAACTCTCGTGTAAGAGGACGATTGCCATTAAGGACAAGACTATGCTTTTTATGAACGGGATTAAAAATATAAAGCTGGAACGGAAATGTCTTCTTGCCTTTAAGATGTGTCTTATCGATTATAAAAAAATCATATTCAGTGAGTAACATTAGCCCACCTTCTTTTTACCGAAGAGACCACCAAAAAATCCTAAGACTTTATTTGGTTGCTCTTCAATTGGAGTTTCATCTTCTGACTGAGATCTCGCTTCAGGCGCTTTTTGACGTTGAATTGTATCGAGTAGAAGATGGCGTGCCATTTCTAAGGTTGTGAGAATGGCGTGCTCATCTTCTGGACGAATGCCTTCATGGAAATTGACTAAGGCCAATCCCATTCGATCAACTCCATCAAAATAAGGAAACGCGAGTTCAACACGTTTATCGCCCAACTCATTTTTTGCCCAGCTAGGCAATTCAACATCTTCCCATATTGAACCTTTCTCTACGATTTCAGGACATCTCCATGTATACATTGATCTTGTCTGAAAATGTTGAAAGAGAGTCGTGTCTTTTTTATATTCCGGCCACCATTCTTTCTTTTCAACTGAGAGGGTGGGAGCTGGAATTTCGTTATATGAATTATAAACTTCGGTATGTTTTTTTTCAGATGCCTTATATTCCCAGAAAACAGTAACGCCGGAATATTTGTTAAGTATATCTTCAGCTAATTGGGCGTAGATCGTTTTAGGTTTTATATTTTTTTGGAAAATATTCAGGAGAAGAGCAACGGACAGGTCTAAACCACGAGGATTCAAATCAATCACTTTAAACGATCCCTCATCTTCAGGATCGCCTGAAGCTGAATGACTTCTTGAAATAGCATTTGACTCACCAACAGTTTCCCCCCGATTGATGAGATCGAACTCTTGTTTTAGTTTACGATAGTCAATCGTAATTTCACCAGCATCTTTGCCTTTGCCATTTCCTTCGAGATTGATATCGGCCTTAAGGCCTTTTAAAAGAGCAAGCTCGACATCTTTTCTTTTATCAGTAAGGTTATCCCAACTATGCTCAACTTTTTTTGAATCACCACTTCTATAGAATGTATCGATCTTATCGACTTTCCCATGATTGCGTTCAGCTTCAGCTTTTTCGATATCCAATTTAGATTGAGACATCTTTTTAAGATTCATCTCATTTTCATTCTCGTATTTTTCACCTACTTTCTGGTTGAGATCAGATTCTTCTTCCAAAAGCATCATTTTTTCGCGACGAAGGCCTGCGCGAGAATCACTGTCCAGATCTTCTTCAGACTTTTTGTCTTTGTCTGAATCGAATTCTAATTCAGTATTGGTTGTTTTCTTCAGCGATAGATCTTTCTCGTATTCTTCCGTTTCAGTTTTTTCTTTGTTTTTCTTCGAAGAATCTTCAAGATCGAGTGTAGTCGTATCGTTAGATTGATCCGCATTTTCATCAGAGTTGTACTCTTCAGTCGATTTAAGATCCAATTCCGTATCTTCCGAATCAACGTTCATCTCTTTCTTTGATGAAGTCGTGACACCGCCCATGAAAGTTTCGATATGATCTGTGGAACCTTCACCGTTCATTTTATCATCACTCAGGTGATCAACTTCACCATCATGTTTTTTTGATTTTGATTCTTCAACAGCTTCTTCATCTTTTTTCTTTTTTTCTTTTGTAAGCTCTAATTCTATCGATTCTTTTTTATCAAGGTCTAGCTCTGAATTATCATACTCTTCTTGAATAGCTTCTTTTTCTTCTTTGTAATCTTCTTCAAGTTCAAGAGTTGTAGTATTGATTTTACCCTTGTAATGACCACCTAAATCTTCAACTTCTTTCTCTTTTGTTTTTTTATCGCCGGCCTCTAAATCCAACTCCGAAGAGGCAGCCTTGGTCCGTTTGCCTTCAAGAGGATTATATTCTTCTATGAGTGCTGATTTTTCTTTTTCAGTCTCTTCTAAATCGAGAGTCGTTTCTTTTTGTGACTTTAGCCCTAACAGATCATTGTCGTATTCAATAGAATCTTCCAGCTTTTTTTGGCGGATGTAATCATTTCCATATTCTTCCTGGAAGTTTGATTTTCTTTTGGCAGCTTCCGCTTCTTGCATTTCTTGTTCAAGTTTTTTTAATCGCTGGAACTCTTCTTCATCTGTCTCAAGCAGATCTGAATCTTTTTTTCTCTTTCCGCGGTAGTAGAGATCGATGTCATTCATTTCTTCAGTTTTGACTTTTGAGTTCTCTTCACCGGCCTGCATTTCAAGAACAGTTTCTTCAGTTTTTCTTTTTGATTTCCAGTGAGTTTCGATGGCATCTTCCTGCGGCTTGATCTTTCCTTTCAAACTTCCGCCATAATCGATGACATTCTCACTTTCAGCTTCAAATTTTTTCTTATGTTCTACTTCTTGCTCACTTGAAGTTTCAGTAGACGTTTTCTCACGTATTTTATCTTCCTCTTGGGATACAGCTTTAGTATCCGTAGACGCATCAGAAATATTTTTAACAACCTCTTTTTCTTTTTCTGTAGAAGCAGTACGAATAGAGCGGAGCTGGAGTTTAATTTTATACAGTAAAGTTTTTGGAGGAGAGTTTTCTAAGATAGACTCTGTGAGGCCAACTTTTGTAAATTTGATAAGTGTTTTAGCCGGAATTTCTTTCGGAGTGAAGAGCATTGTCTTACTGTGAGATTTGGAAATGACAAAGCGGTTATCTTGGAGAAAAGTCGCACACTTCTTTGCGTTCGCGCAGAGAATAAGACACTGGCCTGAAGATCCAATGAACTGTCCAAGTTCTTTCAAATCATCGATGAGTGAAATTTCAATGTTCTCATCTGCAGCGATTCCTTCCAATACCTCATGAAGCTTTTTTAAAGCTTCTGACATTGGGGGAACGATGATGAGTTGTTTTTTGTTTTCCATACGACTGTGAACTTTTCGACAGCTTTTGCATAGAAGATGAAGGATTTCTCCTTAATTTTGCCTATATTGATATCGGAATACCTGAGTATCAAAGTCCAATGAAAAAATCACAATTTATGAAAAAAATTTTAAAGGTCTTTGCAGAACGTACGACAAGTTCATCAATCAAAGGCCGAGTCATGGTGACGAAGCTTGAAACCAAATTCAGTTGAGCAGTATGCTCGTTGACCATCTCGCAAAGAGAGTTCAAGACCAAGGAGGGACGACCGAAACTACAGGGAGGATCTCATGGGTTTACGTATCAACACAAACGTTACATCACTTGCTGCTCAACGCACACTTGGTGCTAACAACGCAGAACAGGCGTCAACTTTAGGTAAGTTGTCATCTGGTACTCGTATCGTTAAAGCTGCAGACGACGCTGCAGGGTTAGCGATCTCAGAAAAGTTAAGAGCACAAATTAGAGGTGTCAACCAAGCGGAAAGAAACGCTAATGATGGTATCTCAATGATTCAAACTGCAGAAGGTGGTTTGAATGAAGCTTCTAACATCCTTATCAGATTAAGAGAACTAGCAGTTCAATCAGCTTCAGATACAGTAGGTGAGTCTGAAAGAAAATTCACTGATCTTGAATACCAAAACCTTAAGCAAGAGCTTGAGCGTATTTCACAAGTGACTGAGTTCAACGGTAAAAAACTTCTGAACGGTCAAGGTGACAAATACGATTTCCAAATTGGTATCAACAATGATGATTTCCAAGATAGAATCAAGTACGATGCAGCTAGATCAAATGCATCTCTTGATGGTCTACAAATTGCTGAGCTTTCAGTTCAGTCAAAAGAATCATCACAAGCTTCACTTTCTAAGATCGATACAGCTATTCAAAACGTATCAGGACAGAGAGCGGAACTTGGTGCGGTTCAAAACCGTCTGACTTCGACAATTAACAACTTGCAGACATCTAGTGAAAACTTATCTGCTGCTAACTCTCGTATCCGTGATACAGATTTCGCTGCAGAATCAGCAAGAAACACAAAGATGAACATCTTGACTTCAGCAGGTACTTCAGTACTTTCTCAAGCGAACTCTCAAGGTCAAGCTGCACTAAAGTTGATCGGTTAATTTTAAGATTTCTAGCTTTAATAAAGAGGGCTGGACAGTATGGCCGGCCCTTTTTTTTATGGAAAAGTTTTTTGTTCAGCGGGTTTTAACACCGTGAAATTTTCAATCTTGTGTTTGAGTTTGGCGAGTTCTAAATCTTGCAGTGGTGCTTCGATCGATTCATTTGTTAATTGAAAAGTTCCGAAGTGCATCCCCAATGAATGTTTTGCATGTAAATCAAGATGAGCGAGAATTGCATCTTCAGGATTCATGTGAACATCTTTCATAAACCATCTTGGTTCATAAGCGCCAATTGGCAATAAGGCGAGATCCACTGGACCGTATTTCTTAAAAGTATCAACAAAATGTGGTCCATAACCAGTATCACCACCAAAGAAAAAAGAATTTTTCGTTCCTTTTACAAGAAGCCCTCCCCAAAGAGCTTCACGCTTATCAAAGGGAGTTCTTGAAGACCAATGTTGAACAGGTGTCATGATAAAACGAATGTCTCCGATTTTGTGTTCTTGCCACCAATCAAGTTCAACAATATTTTTGGCCTTGAATTTTTTCATTGATTCAATATTTTTCAAAGCAACGATAAAAAGGGGATTGTCTCTCTCGGCCAGTTTTTCGATTGTGGCACTATCCATATGGTCATAGTGATTGTGAGAAATAAAAACAACATCGATTTTCGGTAAATCCTCGAAGCGAATACCAGGATCATGAGCACGTTTCGGCCCTGCAAATGTCACTGGTGAAACTCTTTTACTGTAAACCGGATCTGTTAAAATATTTAAACCATCCATTTGAACGAGGTAAGTTGCATGATTGATAAAGGTAGCAATCATTGAAGATTCACTATTTCTTTCAATTGGTTTGATGGGAATAACGGGAGGAGTAACCTCATCCGGCCACTTATCTTTAGACGTTCCAAGCCACCACTTCATCAAATCCTTAAACCCTTTAGGTTCAATCTCTTTGTTTTGGTTGGTGAAAACTTTCCCATCATAATGATCAGAGAGCGGATATTTGTTTTCGCTGCTTGCGCAGGCCCCGGAAAAAAGAAGACATGAACTTAGAAAAATTTTTTTCACTTAAAAGACCTTTGCTTTGATGGCCGCTGGACGCTCCATCATTCGTTTCATGTATCTTTCCATTGGAGGATTGTTTTTCACTAGGTAATCATGTGCTCCTGGAATGATTGCCGCCATGATGACGTCAACAGCAGAAAACCCGGAAGAGAGGAAATAATCCTGTTTTTCTAGTAGTGGATTGTAAAGTTGTTTAAGAATTTCACATTGTTCTTTTACGAATTTATTCGTTCTGTTTTCCGCTTCTGCATCTTCAAAATTTTCAAACATACGGGCAACCACAGCTTCAAGTGTTCCCACAGAATGAACCATCCATTGAATGTATTCTGCTCTTAGCTTTGGATTCGACTCATCTGGTGCGAGTTTACCTTTACTGTATTTATCTGCAAGATAAAGGCATATCGCTGCCGATTCATGGATGACTATATCACCATCGACAACTGTAGGTACTCGTCCAAGGGGATTGAGTTTTCGATACTCAGGTGTATCAGTATCGCCCTTATCTTTTTTCAAAAAAACGTTTTCATAAGGCACATTCATTTCTTCTAATAACCAACGACCGCGATCACTGCGATCTTGCCAGTACTTTCCGTATAATTTTATCATTTTTTATTCCTATCTCGGTGAACAGATTTTTGCTGTATTCACACCGAATTGATTGAAGTTAACTTGGACCATTCCACCATTAAATGATTTCCCATTTAATGTGATTTGAAAACCACGATTGCTGTTTTCAGGATTGATCCAATTAATCTGTCCAACTTCAGTCTCAATAGTGAGATCTTTGGAACTAAAAGGTGTTGTAGGTAACCATTGATCTGCGATTGGTTTATAAGCGCAGGCCTGATCTCCACTAGGAAGCGTCTGACATGATATCAAAGCTTGTTTCGTTAGACGGGTAATGACGGAATAATCAGTGTTAAAGAAAAATAGAATGCGAAGATGCACAGGTAAATCTTCAAATGTTTCATTGAGAGGGATTTTATAAAATTTCATGGCCGTGAAACTGAGATTATTCGTTTCACAGCTGCCCATTTCTCTCGTAGCGATAGTATCCATGAGGTCCGATGCTTCCACCCTGAGAGTGAAAGCAAGGGACAGAATAAATATTTTTTTAAAAAATAGCATCTAACCAAACTTTTTTAGAGCGTTCATCACAATCTGATTCCCAAATGTGACGAACTTCAAGATAGCTCATGATTCCTTCAGTTCCCATTTCACGGCCGATTCCAGATTCTTTGAATCCACCGAATGGCATTCCTGGATTTAACAAGTGATATTCATTGATCC
>CBIHOP010000117.1:0-9034 GCA_966211385.1 uncultured Bacteriovorax sp. | reverse complement strand
AGATCACCTGGAAAAATTGCGGGAACAACTGCAAGAAAAGAAAGTGACAAGGCCGTTGTTCTTTCGGGAATTTTTGAAAATAAAACTTTAGGAACTCCAATAGCCATCATCGTTCATAATGAAAATCAAAAGAGTTCAGACTACGATTCTTTAAAAGAAGAGCATCGCCCTGGACACGCAGATAAAACAACACTCCTAAAATATGGCATACGTGATCATAGAGGAGGCGGCAGAGCTTCAGGTCGCGAAACATTGGCCAGAGTGATTGGCGGATATTTCGCCCAATTAGTACTTCCGCAATTAGTAGTTAAGGCCTATGTCACTAAACTAGGTCCTTTTGAATATACTTCTGAGTTGGCCGATTTAAAAAAAGATTTAAGTCCTTATTCTTTTCCTCTGACGGAAAAAAATAAAGAGATTGAAGCCTATTTAGAATCGTTGAAAAAAAATGGCGAATCAATTGGCGGAAAAGTTAAAATAATTGTTGATCAATGCCCAATGGGGTTAGGTGAACCGGCCTTCGATAAATTGAAAGCTGATCTTGCAAAAGGTCTGATGAGTATTGGTGCAGTTGTTTCATTTTCTTTTGGTCTTGGTGAAGAAATGGCCAACTTAAGTGGATCCCAAGTTTCAAACACTGAAAATGCATTTGGTGGAATGGAGGGGGGAATCTCCAATGGCGAACGTCTAATTATGTCGATCACTTTTAAACCAACATCGACAGTTGGTGAAAAAGCACGAGAAGGTAGACATGACCCTTGCATTATTCCTCGAGCTATCCCGGTTGTAGAATCGATGGTAAAGATAGTTCTGGTCGATCATTATCTACGTCAGAAAGCTTATCAGAACTAAAAAAAACTTAGAGAAAAAAATATGAAAACATTAATTAAAAATATTGAACTTGCCTCTATCGTTGATGAAATCAGCAAAATTGATACAGATACAATTCTCTTAATTGTGGATCATCAGATCTGGTCACATTATTCAAAAGATTTAGCAATTGAAAAAATTGAAAACAAAAAAGTTATTTTTTGGAAATCTCCAGATGGTGAAAAAGTTAAGAACGTAACTGATTTTCAAAATGCTATTGAATTCTTTCTGGACAAGGGGATTCACAGAAATGCCCATTTAGTTGTTATTGGTGGTGGTGCTGTTTCTGATTTTGCTGGCTTTGTGGCAGCAACAATTCTACGTGGTATTTCATGGAGTGTTATTCCAACAACACTTCTTTCTATGGTGGATGCAAGTATTGGTGGAAAAGTAGCTATCAATTCTCGCTCAGGGAAAAACCTCATTGGTGCTTTCCACATGCCGACACAAGTTTTAATTTGTCCAAAATTTCTGGATACTCTTCCGCAGAGTGAAAGAGAAAGTGGCTTGGGGGAAGTTCTTAAGTATTGCTTCCTCGACTATTCAATCTACGATCTAGCTATTAAGAAAGCTCCAATCGAAGAAATCATCAATGCATGTGCGATGTTTAAACAAAAACTGACAGATGAAGATTTTAAAGAAACTGGTATTAGAAAAATTCTAAATTTGGGTCACTCATTTGGACATGCAGTTGAATTCATCTACAACATTCCACACGGAGAAGCCGTCATGTGGGGAATGGCACTTGTCTTTAAACTTTTTGGAACAGAAAAAAATCTTAACGACATCATCGCTTTGAAAAAAGTTCTGAATTTCCCTTCTAACAGTGCCCCTTGGTTAAACAAAGAATTTCCGATTGAAAAAATCATGATGTATTTATCAAAAGATAAAAAAATTAGTGCTCTAAGTTCACTAGATTTAGTCATCGTCAAGGATATTGGTAATGCAGTCATCGAAACAAAAACTTTCGATGAAATCCAGGCAACTTTAGAGGCCAACAAAGATGAACTCAAAAAGTTTACCCTATAAGGTTAATGCTTCTAAGGTTTTTGAAAAAACACTGTCCATTCCGACTAGTAAATCGCATGCGAATCGCGCTCTCATCATAGGAGCGCTTCGTGGACAAAATTTTAAAGTTCATCAGGTCCCAGAATCAACGGATGTACAAAATTTAATTGCCTGTCTGGAATCAATGGGACTGCTTATTGAAAGAGCAGGCACAACTTTAACTTTCAAAAATTCATTTCCGGCCTGTGAGAATGAGTCGAGTTCAAAAGTCATAGATTTAAAAACTGGAGATGGCGGAACAACGAATAGGTTTCTCATCGCTTTGTGTGCTCGCGGAAAAAAAACATATAGATTTTTTCCGACTGAAAAGATGAGCGAACGACCAATGGATGATTTAATTGATCCTCTTAAGCTTCTGGAAGTTAAGATTGATAAAGATGCAGATTGCTGGCTTAAACTTCAAGGTCCAGCAACGATGATCAATACATCGGTCATCACCATTAATTGTCATAAAAGCACGCAATTTGCTTCGGCCATGAGACTTGCTTTTTCAAACCTTCCTCTAACGATAAAATATGACAATGTAGATGCCTCTCAAACATATCTGGAAATGACAGAACACATTCTTTCAAAGACAGTCAAAGAAAACAGCTACACTGTTCCAGTTGATTTCAGTTCTCTTGGATATCCGGCAGCTTTAGCGGCTCTTCAAGGTAAACTTCTCGTCACAAATAGTTTTGAAAGGGATCGTTATCAGGCCGATTCTGTTTTTATGAATTTATTAGAAACATGTGGTGCAGAGGTTGAATGGCTTTCGTCCGGATTGTGTATTTCTCAGAAAAATAAAATTCACAAATTTAACTTTTCCGTGAAGCAAGCGCCCGATCTTTTTCCTACGCTGGCTTTTTTGGCGGCCCATTCTTCAGGTGAATGTTCATTTAGTGATTTAGAAATTCTCAAGCATAAAGAGAGTGATCGGCTGGCCGAGACAATTCGTCTACTAGAGAGCTTCAAAGTCACATTTAAACAATCAGGCAGCACTTTGACGATTACGGGTGCCGAACCCGGAAGTTATCCACACGTTATTTTTAATCCACCTCGTGATCACCGTATGGTCATGACTGCCTATCTCTTTATGCGTGCCAATAATGGGGGAGAGCTCTACGAATACGATTGTGTAGAAAAATCTTTTCCTCACTTTTTTATGGCGCTAGAATAAACACAGAGGTGTTTATGAAAATTTTAACTTTAGCTCTATCACTTTTAATCACGACATCAGCGTTCGCCGCTAATCTTCAGTGGAACGATATTGATCTCTATAACCGTTATACGCTTACTCAAGATATCGTTTTTGATAATGGCGCCACATTTAAGGCCGGCCAGCAATTTGAGGTTTTAGATTTTATTGCAGGCGGAGTTCCAGTGGCGTGGTTCGAGATGCATTCGGTGGAATGTAAAAATGTAGACCAGACAGCAGAGATGATTCTTGTTGATGTTGGTACTACGGTTATTGGCGCTGAACTCTACGAAGGTTGCAATATTGGACTCTTCGTTGAATTAAAAGATTTCTTCAAAGAAAGTTCTTTCAAAGAATAGCTTATTTTTGAATTTGCGCTTTCATGAGACGCTCAAGAGTAAAAATGTCATGGCAACGGAACCAATCGTTGCCTGCCCCTCTGCCAACAGGTTTTAATTTTGGAGTGATAATTCTTCCTTGTTCCAAAATTTCTTCTGCCACGTGAACTTTCACAACTTCACCAGTAATGATTTGACCTGCACCCGGTTGATCACCGTAGCTTAGTTGATCGCGAAAAATACATTCAAAATGCACCAGGCTTTCTTTTATTCTTTTCGCTTTTACCTTTTCAGAATCAATAGGTGTTAAGCCGGATAGAACAAATTCATCTTCTCCATATGGAAGTTCAGTTGAAGCAGTGTTGATTTGTTCAACGATATCCTCGCTAACAATATTCACCACAAATTCTTTCTCTCTAAGAATGTTGATGGGAGTATCTTTCATAAGCCCTGTACTTGAACGAATAAGTGGACAAAATGCGATGATCATTGGCTTAGCTGAAACGGCCGTAAAAAATGAAAAGGGTGCGAGGTTATTGGTTCCATTTGAGTTGATCGTTGAGACGACAGCGATCGGTCTAGGTAATATGCCTCCGATTAAAAATTTATAATTGTCGGTGAAAGCGCCGTCAGTATTAAAAGATTTCATCTGCATAGAAAACCTCAGTTACAAGATCAATAATCCTTATTAGTATAGAACCAATGAAACAAATCCGCTTATTTTTTAGAGTTCTTTTTTTCGCATGCGTGCTCGTTGTTTATTTTTCAATCGCTTTTATTTTCTTTTGTCTGTCAGGATTTAGTTTTGACCGGGCCCGTCACTCACTCACAGAATTAATCGCATGGACGTGTCGCTGTGGACTTACCATTTTTAACATCAAAGTTGAGACAAATAAAAAAGTCGATATTGATGACAAAAAAGTACTTATTGTGGCCAATCATCTCGGTTACATTGATGTTCTTGCCATCAGTTCGTTATTTCCTACAAGTTTTGTAACTTCACTAGAGATGAAGCGAACTCCTTTTTTAGGACAGCTTTGTCAGTTTGGTGGATGCCTTTTTGTTGATAGAAAAAATAGAAGAAAGTTAGGCGGAGAAGTAGAGCAGTTGGCAGAAGCATTAAAAGCAAAAATTCCAGTGACTATTTTTCCAGAGGCCACAAGTCATAACGGTGAAAAAATTTATCCTTTTCGTAAACCTCTTTTTCAAGCAGCGATTAATGCCGAAGCAGCGATTCTCCCAATTGTATTGAATTATACAACTTTAGAAGGTGAACCCATTACACTTAAAAATCGTGATACTGTTTTCTGGTATGGAGATATGCCTTTTTTTTCGCATGCAATGAAACTATTTTCGCAAGACGAGTTGCTGGTTAAAATTACATTACTTGATTTTGTTTCAAGCAAAGAAAAAGATAAGTACGCATTGAGCAGTGAAGTTCATGAACTGATCACTGCTCACTATCATCCTATTACTTAAACCATCCAAGATTTCCAATAGTCTTTATTTTCATTTTTTGAAAACCAATCAGAAGGTATGAGTGGCCGTTTGGCATCGATCATCACGGCAAATTCGTCAGTGTGTGTTTTAGCATCGCTTGCCTTGAATGCTTTTGGGTGTGGACCATGGTGAATTCCTTGCGGATGGAATGTTAAGGCCCCAGCATCAATATTGTCGCGTGAGAAGAAATTTCCTTGATGGTAGAAAAGCACTTCATCGAAATCTATATTCGAGTGATAGAAAGGAACTTTTAAAACACCATGTTTAGAATCTTCTAATGGTCTTTCTACAAAAGAGCAGATGACAAAATTTTTGCATACAAAAGTCGTGTGTGCACTTGGTGGCATATGGTAGCGGTGACTGATCACCGGACAGAAGTCATAGATCGATAATTTAAATGGGTAAACTGAACCTTTCCAGCCTGAAACGCAAAGTGGGTTATGCGGATAAGTGACGGTTGTAATTTTGCCTAATCTTTTGATCTCAACTTTATATTCTTTTTTATCTTGTTCACTTCCATTTGCCGCTGTTGGAACGACTAGTGCTGTTTGGTCGTAAAGCGCATTTGGTCCGAGCATTCCTCTATCCGGTTGCTCAAATTCGCTGTTAGATTCTACTTTTAAAATTTTTGTTTCTGTTTTTAAGTAGAGCTTATAAGTTGTTCCTCTTGGGATAACGATGTAGTCGCCTTTGACGTATTCGAGATGACCATAAATGGTCTCAAGAGTTCCTGTACCATCGTGGATGAAATACATTTCATCAAAATCGGCACTACGGTAGAAATTTTCAAAAGATTTAGTGTAGTGACCAATATTGATGACCAGATCATCATTTGAAAGTATAGGCTGGAACGTATTCTTGGTTAGTTTATCGTTAAACATCGGCGGCTGACATTGTGGTTTTAATTCACCTTCGATGTTCGTCCAGCTGACTGGGGGTTTTTGGTGATAGAGATGTGAAACGCGGCCAAAAAAACCGTCCCTACCGTGCTCCTCTTCGAAGTGGCCTTCGGGTACTTTTACGTGTGCTTGTTTTGTGTGCAATCCGGATGTTTTAAAATTTTCCATTAGTAACCTCTCACATCTATCTTCTCTGAACACCAACCGATTGAAAAGCTCAGGAATGTTTTGTCTCTCTTTAAATTTTATTCATTTACGTTATCTTAAGATTACTCAATTGTATAAGGATGACCGATGAAATTAAATTTTTCACTTTCTACGAAGCTTTTTATCAATAATATTTTCTACGCCATTCCTATTATGGTTTTGATTTATTTGATGTTTAGCTCTTACAACAAAGAGCTTCAATTCTCTCAAAAAGAAGTTCTGGGAAATGAGATTCAGCGTTCTACCATGCATCTTTTGCATTCAGTTATTAAGCAGAATAAATACGCACCTGACATGGACGTTCTGTATACTGCGGTTAAAAAAGATTATCTCAAATATCAAACAGAACTTTTACTTGATGATGCCTCTTTAGCAGCTCGAAAAAGAGAAATGATTCAACAAGTGAATCTCGATGAAACTTACAATCTCTATAAGGTAGGAAAAGTAGATTCCGCAAAGATGATTAAAGATCTCCGTGAACTTATTATCCATACTGGAGATACATCCAATCTTATTCTTGATCCTGATTTAGATTCATATTATCTGATGGATGTTACTCTAATTGTTGCTCCACAAATCAGTGATCGTCTTTATAGTTTAAGATCAATGCTAAACGGCTATCAGACAAATGTTGCCCAAGCGATGACAGAAGAAGAAAAAATTCAGACTGCCGTCATGCTCGCAATGGTTCGTGAGTCGGATTGGGGAAGAATCTATGCTTCTACTACAACAGCAATAAACGAAGATAAAAATTTCTACGGAGCAGATGCCACTCTTCAAGGACCTGTAAAATCTGAATTAGAAAAAATTAATGGTGAGTACAGCAGCCTATATTCTGCTCTAGAAGCGCTTTCTAAAGGTGACAAAGCTAAAGCGTCTCAGGCGTTGACTTTAACTGATGGTCTCATAACCTCGACACAGGAATTTTATCTTCTTACTAATCAGACTTTATCAAATATTCTCAATACAAGAGTTGAAGCCATCATTGGTTCCCGAAATAAGGCCATGGCGATTGGAATCGCCGCTGTCATGCTTGCACTTATGGTCTCACTTTTCACCTCTCGCAATTTCCGAAATGGTACATCTAAAATTGCATCGGCTTTGGGGCAATTGATAAGTGCAGTTACAGTTAATGCTGAAGCGAGTGAAAAATTAACCGAAACTTCAACAAATTTATCTTCAGTGTCTTCTCAACAGGCTTCAGCAGTACAAGAAACTGTCAGCTCACTTTATGAAATCAATTCAATGTCTGAAAAAAATTCGGCCAGTATTGAAGAATCAGCTAAAAAAACGCTTATTGGTAAAGAGCGTGCGCTTTTAGGAAAACAGGCCATAGATAAGATGGCCTATACGATTAAAAATATTTCAGACACCAATCAAAAGTTTTTTACTGAAATTCAAACAAGTAACGAAGAACTTCGTACTATTGTGACGATCATCTCAGATATTGGTGATCGCACTAAAGTGATTAATGACATTGTTTTTCAAACTCGACTGCTATCTTTCAATGCTTCAGTTGAAGCTGCGAGAGCTGGTGAGCATGGAAAAGGCTTTGCCGTTGTAGCTGAAGAGATTGGCAAGCTAGCTCTTATCAGTGGTAATTCAGCAAAAGAGATTAATGACATTCTTGTTAAGGCAACGACTCAAGTTGAAAGCATTATTAAAAATATGAGCACCAGAGTAGAAATGCTGACAAAACAAGCTCAGGAAGAACTGGCTTCTGGTGAACAAATCACGACTGAATGTGTAGATTCATTGAATGAGATTGTAGAAAACATTTCGGATTTATCAGCAATGATGAATGATGTTTCGCTTGCATTAACTGAGCAAACTAAAGGCTATTCGGAAATTACCAAAGCTATTGGCCAGATTGATGAAGGTGTTCACTATGGTTTGGGCCTTTCGCAAGAGACGGAAACTAGTGCTCAGAGACTGAATCTTCAAGTAGGAGAGTTAAAGCAAATTGTTTCAACAATTGAAAGAGAAGTTCTAGGTAAAGCTAACTAGAACTTCTGCTTTGATCCAACGACGTTAATAAGTTTTCCAATCTTTTCGATTTCTAACTCGAGTTTGTCACCTGGTTTGATCCATTTGTCGAGCTCGAGTCCACATCCAGTTCCAACTGTACCAGAACCTAAAAGATCACCCGCTAACAACCATTCATCTTTAGCAACGTGAGTGATCATTTCCTCCCAACTGAAATGAGAATCAGCAGAAAATCCACGCGACCATTCAACGCCGTTCACTTTAGCAGTCATGAGAAGATTCGGTTCAATCGATTCAAATTCATCGATAGTCGTAATCACAGGGCCGATGATTGAACAAAAATCTTTACCTTTCGCAGGCCCGAGACGAATGCTCATTTCTTTTTTCTGGATATCGCGAGCTGAAATATCATTCAGAATGGTGAAACCGAAAACATGTTTGTGAGCTTCTTTTGATTTGATGTTGTACCCATCTTTTCCAATGACCAATCCTAGCTCTAATTCATAATCGAGAACATCAGTGTAGCTTGGCCAAAGAATTTCATCATGTGGTCCAATAAATCCTGCTGTTGCACCTTTGTAATAAGCAGGTATTTCATACCAGGCTTCCGGAATTTTTTCGTTACGTTTTTTAAATCCTACTGCCACATGTTTTTCATGAGCATAAAAATCTCGATAGGTTTCAATTTTATCAAGTGGGGCCGCAAGGTTGATGACTTTGTTATCGAGCTTGCGAAGATATTGAGTTCCATCTTTCATTTGCATCGTTCCGCATTTTTCCAGAAAGATCATGAGACCAGAAGCTTCATGCAAAATATCAAGTGGATTCTCTTTTAAGCGCAGCAAGCGATTGAGTGAAGGCGGGCAATAGTCGTTAGCACGTTCGCGCGGATTAAAACGTCCTTCACGTTCGAAATCACATGCAAACGCGAGATTGGGATCAAGGATAGTGACATCATCAATAAGCAGACCTAGACGTGTTTCTGTTCC
>CBIHOP010000116.1:0-9048 GCA_966211385.1 uncultured Bacteriovorax sp. | reverse complement strand
AGAGCATTTTTTCGAAATGAGGAACTAACCATTTTTCATCCGTCGAATAGCGATGAATTCCTCCGCGAGAGTGATCATGAATCCCCCCCATCAACATACGCTCCATCGTTTTGATGATGAATTCACCATGCTCGCGAGTGACCATTCCTTCTAACATCTGCTCAATCGCCCATTCATAATAGGCAAAAGTAGGAAATTTTGGGGCCTGACCGTAGCCACCCCATTCAAGATCCCTAAAATCTTTGACGGCTTCCATGATTCCGTTAGGAGGAGGAAAGTGTCCTTCGAAATTGACTTTACCTTCAGGAATTCCACCTTTAGCAATCGCCTCAGTGACTTGAGTTGCATTTGATTCAACTTGTGCTTGCTCTTGATCAAACGCTCTTCTTAATTCGCGAATGAGGTCCGGAAAAGTCGCACTGTTGTTTCTTGGAGTAAGTGGAAAATATGTTCCCACGAAATAAGGACGCATGTCCGGTAATAAAAACGCAGAAAGCGGCCAACCGCCGCCATTTCCAAAAAGTTGAGCGGCCTTTTGATAATAGTTATCGATATCCGGATGTTCTTCGCGATCTACCTTTATAGAGATGAAATTGCTGTTGAGAAAATCCGCCACTTCTTGATTCGAAAAAGATTCATGGGCCATGACATGGCACCAGTGACATGAAGAATATCCAACTGAGAGAAAGATCGGTTTGTTTTCTTTTTTTGCGAGTTCAAGTGCCTCTTTTCCGTACGGATGCCAATCAATGGGATTGTTTTGGTGCTGACGAAGATAGAGTGATTTTTCTTTGCTCAAACGATTTAACTTTAGGTCTGACGACATGTTTAGTCCTTGGGACGAAATTTTATTGTGACCATTATTTCCCCGAATTTTGTTAAAGGGAAGTAATTATTCAATACTTACGTCCTTACCACTATGAAAAAAGGTTAGGCTTGACCGCTAGAGTCTAGACGTGAATCGCATTCTAGGGATAAGCATGTCGGCATGAAATTTTTGAAATGGTCATTCACCGCATTGATGCTTGCTTCGTTTTGGATGTTTGCCGGAACGATTGCATCGCTTCGTTTGAACTCGATGGAGCAGTCGGGGGCCATTCCTTATGGACCTCTTCCAGATCAAGAAATCGCTCATTATACGTATCAAGCAATGGACACGGCCTTTGATCCGGGAGTTCCTCTCAAGCGCTCGCATGAATTAACAAAGCAGGAATTTGAAGATCTCATCATGCAGTCTCTTGATGAAAGAACGCAAAAAAATTTCAAACCTTATCTTTCGTCTGTCATGAATTTTTCAGTGGATTATCAAATCGATCCTTTCTGGATTATTGCCATTATGATGGTGGAGAGTAACTTCAATACGAAAGCAATCAGTCCTAAAAATGCACTTGGACTGATGCAGATTAAACCGGACACGGCCCAATTTCTTTATCAATTAATGAGAAGAGAAGTGACTCCGGAAGAAGCTGCGAAGAATATGCATCACCCAGAAGAAAATATTGAAGTAGGTGTCTTCTATCTAAAAAAACTTCTTTATAACTTTCGTTTGAACTATCGATTAGCGACGGTGGCCTACAATATGGGACCAACTAAATTGCGTAACCGTCTAGTTGAAAAAACTTTAGACGTAGCGACTTTCTCATATCTCGTAAAAGTAAAAGAGAGTTATTCGCTCGTTTCGAAAAATTTTAGTTCGCTATTTAAAAATCGTCCTAAACCTTATGAACAGACTTATGTTGTCGTTAATCAAGGTTTAAAGTTTGAAGAACAACTCCTTGCCCTCCTTCCAGCAGATACTTCAGAGAATCTGACAGCTTCATTCCCTTAATATTTTTAATTTTTTCTTAGTTACATTTCACAGCGTCTTTTTTTATCATTCTTAGGTGATAAATTTAACAATTGATAATTTTTTGCGGACAAACAACCCTATGTCTTTTCCATATAAAGAAAACGCTGAGTATTCTCAGGTCATTGCTATTGATGGACCTTCTGGTTCTGGTAAATCAACGATTGCTCGCGATCTCGCGCGCGCCCTCAATGTTCTCTACATTGATACAGGGGCCATGTTTCGCGCGATTGCTTATATTGCTGATGAACAAAAAATAGTTTTACAAGAAGGTGAGGCACTCAAGAACTTTTTAAGTTCTTTGAAAGTTGAGTACGGAGTTTCTCCAGAAGTTCTCATCCGCATTAATGGGTTAGATTTAACGGAAAAAATTCGTGAGCATCATGTTTCACGATTAGCTTCGATCATTTCTCAGCTTCCATCAGTTCGAAAATTTCTCCTCGAGTTCCAGCGTAATTTAGCAATGGATAAAATTTGCGTCATGGAAGGAAGAGATATCGGAACAGTTGTTTTTCCTCAGTCATTCTGCAAGTTTTTTATTACGGCATCAGTTGATACCCGCGCAGAAAGAAGACTAAAACAGCTTCAGGAAGGAGGAGATCAAAGCGTTTCACTTGAACAGATTAAAGACGATGTTCGTAAACGTGATGATACAGATACAAACAGAGAAGTCGCTCCTCTAAAAAAAGCAGAAGATGCGATGATGCTCGATACGACCGAACTTAGTTTAGCAGATATTGTAAATATTCTTTCAAATGAAGTTAAATTTAGAGCGGCCCACCTTGGATATAAATTGTGAGTTATAGCTTGTGAGAATATTGATCAATAGATCGGATGCAATTGGTGACTCAATTTTAACATCTTCGATGGCGAAGATGATTAAAGACAAATTTCCAAAGGCCCATGTGACCTTTCTCATTTCAGCGAAATCGGCCGACCTGTTTAAAAATCATCCCTACATTGATCAAGTTCGCATCTATCACCGCAATGCTCGTTTTTATTTAAAGATTCGAGAGATTCTCAAAATATTTTCTGAAGTAAAACCGACTCATTATTTTTATGTTGGCGGAGGTTATCTTCCAAACTTCGTTGCGTGGTTAAGACTTATTGATTTTCGTGGTGGTCTTAAATCGCGTTGGCATACGTATCTTTTTCTCAATAAAGGTATTCGTCAGAAACGATCAATGGTGACGATGCATGAGATGGAGTACAACCTCAATCTTCTAGCTCCACTGGGAATTGATTACAACTATCAAGATAAAAGAAAATATTCTCCAGAGATAAGTCTCACACAAGATGAAGAAGAGATGAGTTTCAATCTCTTTCAAAAAGATTTAGTGGCCGAAGGAATCGAGCTCGGACGAAAAATGATTTTCATCCATCCGGGAATGACAGGGCACACGCTTAATTGGGCCCCACGCAACTATGGTCGACTGATCACAAAACTCGAACAAAAATTTCCTGAAAAATTTCTTTTTGTTGTTTCGTACACTCCAAGTGATAACCAATTCCTGACTGGATTAAAAGAAATCGTTGGTCGTAAAGAAAACGAACATCTCGCTAAAAGAGTTTATTTTTTTAACGGCATTAAAAGAGGTCTTCGCCATTACATGGGCGTTCTCTCAAAAGCAGCTCTTTTTGTTGGACCGAGTACAGGAACAACTCACATTGCAGCCGTATTAGGTGTCCCAACAGTGACGTTGTATTCACCAATCAAAGTTCAATCGGCCTTGAGATGGGGACCGCTGGCGAAACATCCTGAAAAATTAAAAACACTCGTTCCCGATGTTATTTGTGGCGAGACTAAAAAATGTGCTGCTCGCGAATGTCCTTACTATGAATGTATGGGCAAGATCGAAGTAGAAGACGTGGTCAAACAAGCTGTGGCCATAATGGATTTATAAAAATGAAAAATCTTATCAGTGAAAAACGTTTTACAGAATTAACTGAAAAATTTAACACGATCGATCCTATAGTTGTCGTTGGTGATGTAGGAATCGATAAATATACTTTTGGGGAAGTTAAACGTATTTCGCCTGAAGCTCCAGTTCCAGTTTTGGAAGTCACAAAAGAATGGTTGAAGCTAGGCCTTGCAGCGAACATTTCACACAATTTAAAAACACTTGGAGTGAAATCAACTTTATGTGGTGTCGTGGGAAGTGATAATAATGCCAATGTATTCGACACTCTTCTAGAGGACGAACAACTTAATACATGGGGAATTGTTCGCGCAGCGAACAGACCAACTATTTTTAAAGAACGAGTGACAACAAACACTCAGCAAATTTGTCGAATTGATTATGAAAGCAGTGATGAGATTGATGAGAGTACGCAAAATAAATTAATGGCGAGAATTAATGAATTCTCAAAAAATCATGCAGCTGTGATCATTGAAGATTATGCGAAAGGTACGTTAAGCAAAAATGTCATCGCTCATTTGATTTCTACTTTCAAAGCTGAAAAAAAATTGGTGGCCGTTGATCCAGGTCGTTCAACTCCGCCACTTCACTATAAAGGTGCGACACTTTTAAAACCAAACCTCGTTGAAGCAAAAGCGATGGTCGAAGGTCTCGGCTATAAAGAAAAGAACTTAGAAAAAATGGCCCAAATTCTGGTCGAAAAATTAGAACTAGAAATGCTCGTCATCACTCTCGGTGCTGAAGGGATGGGTTTATTAGACACAAAAAATAAAGCAGGTCTGACGATTATTCCTACAGTGGCCAACGAAGTTTTCGATGTCTCTGGAGCAGGAGATACGGCCATTTCTGTTCTCACTTCAGCTCTGCTTGCTGGGGCCACACTCGAAGAAGCAGCGTGGATTGGAAACTGTGCTTCGGGCGTAGTTGTTGGCAAAAAAGGAACGGCCACAGTTGATCTCACAGAGCTTCATGCGTTCTATCAGCAGCTCGTTAAAAAAATAAAATAATACTTGACTAAAATAATGCTCGGCGTTAGTATGGCATTGTCTCGAGGGGGTTATGATCCTTGAGATAAACCCGTGGAAAAGGGCGACGGTTTTCGAAAGGGGATCGGAGCAAAGCTTGAAACCTGGGTGTGGATTCACCTCCACATATTGGTTTATCAGGTTGCCGAAACGGTAAAGGACGCTTTTCTTCGTATGACGAACGGGTCAGTTTCAGTGTGGCGAGCACTGCGATTGGAAGAGAAGGGGTCTTTGGGAGGAGTTTTTGGGTCCGTAAAGGTGTTTAACACTTTATCTGCTTACTAAAACGACATTCATTTTTTGATCGAGCACCTCGGGAGGACTTGAACAAACGACAAACTCGGGTCCAGTATAGTGGCCTGACTTAAAAGTTGATTAAATTCAATCTTAGTTTTTAAAAAATAATATTTTAATAAAGGCCGATTCTTTGCGAATCGGCCTTTTGTTTTTTGAGCTGTCCCTTGCCAATTTCCCCCCTACATGAAAAACTTTTGCCTTTAATTTCCCACTTTTATTAAAGGTAAAATTCAAAATGGCACATGATTTAGAAAAAGTTAAAACGGAGTTTTTGGCAAAGCTCGCAACTCTAACCAAAGAAGCCGATGTCCTCAATTTAAAATCTGAATACGTTGGAAAGACGGGCGTTGTTTCGGAAATGTTGAAGTCACTAAAAGACATGAATCCGGAAGAGCGAAAAAGTTTTGGTCCGCGTGCAAATGAATTAAAAGATTTCATTCAAGACCAATCAAACGTTCAGTTAGCAAAAATTGAAGCAGAAGAAATCAATCAAAAGCTTGCTAAAGAGCGCATCGATATTTCTCTCACTGACAACGTTCAGGTGAAGACTGTTAAAAATGGCGGTTACCATCCTCGCACGCTTGTTCAACAAGAAATTGAAGATATTTTTCTTTCAATGGGGTTTGAAGTCTTAGATGGTCCGCACATCGAAGATGAGTTTCATAACTTCGAAGCTCTCAATATTCCGGCCGATCACCCAGCACGTGACATGCAGGATACATTCTGGTTCCACGATCCACACAATACTCCGGCCGATACAAAAAAATATTTGTTAAGAACACATACAAGTAATATTCAGGTGCGTGGAATGCTCACTCGCAAACCACCATTCAGATTCATTGCACCGGGAGTTGTTTTCCGCTCAGAGAGAACGGATGCTTCTCATGAGATGGTTTTCACGCAGCTTGAAGGGATGATGGTTGGAAAAGATATTTCCGTTTCGAACCTGATTTATTTCATGAAAACGATCTTGAAAGAAATTTTCAAACGTGAAGTTGAAGTTCGTCTTCGTCCGGGATTTTTCCCGTTCGTAGAACCTGGCTTCGAGCTTGATATTCGCTGCTTGATCTGTGAAGGAAAGGGCTGTTCAGTTTGTAAGCAAATTGGATGGGTAGAACTTCTTCCATGCGGAATGGTTCATCCAAACGTCTTAAAAGCAGGCGGCATCAATCCAGAAGAATACAATGGATTTGCTTTCGGCCTAGGACTCGATCGTCTAGTCATGATGAGATACGCGATCGATGACATTCGCCATCTCCAAAGCGGTGACCTACGTTTCAACTCACAATTCAAACTTTATTAGGATTAAAGATATATGTTAATTTCAATTGACTGGATTCGCGATTTTACCAATGTTCCCAATCTTCCTTCGAAAGATATTTATACGCGTTTTACTTTAGCGACTGCTGAAGTTGAAGACGTGAAATCTGTTAACGACCATCTTGAAAAAATTGTGGTCGCCGAAATTCTCTCTTTCGAAAAACACCCTGAAGCAGACAAACTTAATCTCGTTACTTTCCGCATTTCGGAAACAGACATTCGTAAAGTTGTCTGCGGAGCGAGCAACGTAAAAGTGGGAATCAAAATTCCTTATGCGGCCATTGGAGTTAAACTTCCAAATGGACTTTTACTTGAACCCAAAAAAATCCGCGGTGTTCTCTCTGAAGGAATGCTGTGTTCTGAAGAAGAACTGGGTTTTGCTGAAGAAAGCGAAGGGATTATGGAGCTTCCTGCTGATACTCCCATCGGCATCACGATGCTTGAACTTTTCAAAATGAAAAAAGACACGATCTTTGACATCGACAATAAATCGCTTACCCACAGACCTGATCTATGGGGACATTTCGGAATGGCCCGCGAATTCTCGGCGATGTTCGAAGTGCCGCTAAAAAACCGCTTCACAAAGGAATGGGAAGCTGGCCTAAAAGCAAAATTCACAAGTGAAGCTTCTCCTATCAAACCAAAATTTGAAGGTGAGAGTGCATGTCTTGCTTTCTGGGGAATTTCTGTTTCAAACATCAAAGTCACTGAAACTCCAGAGTGGATGAAGTCGCGTCTTCTTGCTTGCGGTCTTCGTTCAATTAACAGCATTGTTGATATTTCAAACTACGTCATGCTTGAACTCGGTATGCCTCTGCATATCTACGATCGTGATTTGATCAAAGGATCAAACATTATCGTTAAAAAATTAGATTCGGATACAACATTCAAAACTCTCGATGACGTTGATCGCAAACTCATCGCTGGAGACACAGTCATCTCTGACGAATCAGGGCCACTGATCATCGGTGGTATCATGGGTGGATTGCACTCAGGCGTGAATGAAAATACAAAAAACATTTTCATCGAGTGCGCGAACTGGAAAGCGGCGATGATCCGTCGTACATCAACTCGCCTAGGCCTGCGTACAGACTCTTCTCAACGCTACGAAAAAACTCTTGATAGCAATCTTTGCGAGCGTACACTACTCCGCACACTGGAGCTCGTCCTTGAACTTAATCCGGACGCAAAAATTGTCGGTAAAGCAGAGTACACAGGTGCAGATCTAGCGCAAACACCTGTGGTGAAAATTAAAACATCACTCAAAAAAATGAGAACGGTTTTAGGATACGATCTTTCTGAAGCTCGCTTTAAATCAATCCTCACTGCGCTTGATTTTAAGCTCGAAGGTGACGTTGAAAATCTACTTGTCACCGTTCCAAGCTACCGCTCGACGAAGGACATTGAATGCGAATCGGATCTCGTTGAAGAAGTGGGAAGAATTATTGGCTACGATAATATCGCGGCCGTTTCTCCGCTTGATACAATTAAACCAGTGAAACTCACAGACATGCAGAAAGTGCAAAGAAGAGTTCGCGACTTCATGGTACTTCAGGGAAAATCATTTGAAGTTATGACTTACCCTCTTGTTGGTGAATCACTGCTTAAAAAAGTTTCATGGCCGTTGAGAAATAATTTGAAACTTATCAACTCAGTTTCAGTTGATCACAACATCATGAGAACATCACTTATTCCAAGCTTGCTTGAAGTAAGTGAGACAAATGCAAAAACGTTCGAGCGTTTTCGTTTCTTCGAATTAGGTCGTGCTTATAACGACGATGCAAAAACTTTTTGCAAAGAAGCTCTTCACCTTGGTGCTGTATTCGCTGATAAAGATTCAAATCCATTTGTAGAGATGGTGAATACAGTGAGCAATCTTCTCTCTAGCCTGAACGTTTCTTTCGATCTCGTCGAGAGAAGTGATAAGCTTACAAATGCGCTTGTGCCTGCTGAGTGGATTGGGAATCATCCGTTCGAGTATTTCAACATTCGCGTGATGGGAAAATTTGCGGGAGCGATTTTTTCAGTTCATCCACTTGTTCTTCGCCAATTAAAAGTGAAAGGACATGTAACGATGGCCATTTTCGATCTTTCTATCTTCGAAAATTTCACAGCAAAGGACAAAACTAAATATAAGCCGCTTAGTAAATATCCGAATTCAACATTTGATTGGACGGTTGTTGCAAATGAAGAAACTTTAGTTTCTGAGGTTCTGGCAGCGTGCAAAAAAGTGAAGCTTAAAGAGCTGAAAGAAGTGCAAATTCTCGACATTTTCTCCAATGAAAATAAGAAATTTGTAACGATTCGAGCGACACTTGCCGATGAGACGCAGACTTTGAATTCTGATGTTTTAAAGCAAGCAGAAATTGCCTTGATTGAGGCAACAACTAAAGCAGGTTTTAATTTAAAATAATTTTTTTAATAAAAGAGAAAAAAAGTATTGACGATCTTTTTCGGGATCAGTATTATCGCCTCTCATCCAGTGTTGATTAAGACTTTCGAAGCGACTTTGAAACAGTAACTCGCTCTGGATGTTGTTGTTTAAAATTCTAATAAAGATAAAAGATTTAAGGCCGTAAGGCTTTAATTCAAGATGAGAAAGGTCCCAAACAAAAAATACTCGACGTAACTATTCAGTCAC
>CBIHOP010000115.1:0-9052 GCA_966211385.1 uncultured Bacteriovorax sp. | reverse complement strand
TTTTACTTCAGCATCACTCCCTCCGCCATTTTCTCTCAAATCTAAAATGATATGATCATTTGCCTTTACGTTTTCTATTGAAGAAAACCAGGCCCTCTCAAACTCTTGAATGATATCTTTTCGTTCACGGATTTTACCGCCTTGATCACACCATAAACTATGAATTGTTATATTAACTGCACTCGGGTTTAATCTCTTAAAATCGACACAAGCACCGTTTCTATGTTGGCTTTCCGGAACCCATGTCACGCGTCTTTCACCATTAAAATTTATGAGCTCAATATTAACATTCATTATTTTAGTGCGCAGTCGATGCTCTCGTCCCCAAGGAGTAGATGCTGCAACGGAAAAGGCATGCTTTTTATAGAAAATATCAGGGGGCACATTGGCTATTTTATGTAATTTGTATTTTCCGGGTGGGATCGCTGGAAGACAATCGCTGCATTCGCTGACATAGTCTGAACCAGGAATGAATTTAAGGGAGGTGGATTTCAATTCATTTAAAGATTGTCCATTCTTGTACAGGACAACATGTCCGTCTCCAAATTTATTGAGAATCTGGTTTACCTGAGCTTCTGTTTTATCATTCAAAGGAATTCGCTCTAATTCTTCTAGAATTTTAATTTTATGAGCTGGATTGTTGACGAAGAGATTTGAATAGTCGTTTTTTAAGAGCGTGGGAAGATCTCTCTCTTGCTTCATACAAGAGAGAGAAAGAAATAAAATTAAAATTAAAAACTTATTCCGGACGAGGCCCGTGCAACATTGAACTTCCAAAAAAAGCGTAGAAAACTTTTTCATTGTTATTAGGATCTATCGTTAATGATCGCCCATTCTTTTGATAAGCGATGACCGTATTTTTTCTCCAGGTGTTCCCACCATCGCGCGAGTAAAATAGTCCGCCCTGTCCCCATTGTCCATCAACTTGCCATAGGCCATTGACGAAAACATTCTCTGGATTCTTCTGATCAAGAGTAATGCTCAGCGGATGAGTATATTGAGTCTTTCTGTTCCATGTTGCGCCACCATCTGTTGATTTCCAAACACCAGTTGCAAGCCAGTTTTTGTTATTTTCATAGTCAGTAAGCCAAATCGTTTGACGATCACTGCCACTTGAAAAGTCGATGGCAAAACTTGTCGGATAGAACCAAAGTTTAGTAGCGGCATCAACTCCACTTGGTCTGTTCACTGTAGAGCGAAGGAGTTGCCAAGTTGAACTTCCATTTCTCAAAACATAAATTCCGGTTTGAGTTTGATTACTAAAAGTTGGTGCATCTCCTGTGAGCAGAGCATACACATCTCCATTGGCGGGATCAGCTTCAATTTGAGGAATAATTTTCACACTCGAAGGTAATCCATTGTTGAATGATGACCATGATACACCTCTGTCTGTTGATCTGATGATTCCCGTTCCTTGAGTACCAGCATAGAGAACATCATTAATCTGATCAAAAGCAATTGAAAGATACTGCCGTTTAAAAGTTGAATTGTTCGGAGTTAATCGTGTCCATGTGCGACCACGATTTGAAGATATGAAAACACCGCCTTCAGATACAGTGCTGTTTGCATGCCACTCCATTGGATAATCATGTTCTGCTCCTGTAACAGCGTAGACAACTTGATCATCATTTTCATCAAAGGCATAATCATAATTGCTGTTATCATAGGCCTTACTTAAACGGAAAGACTGTCCACCATCTTCAGTGACCATTCCGCCGACATCTGCCATTGCTGCATATCCAACTTGCGGGTTCTTAGGATGAAATTTAAAACGATAAACTGTTGTGACTTCTAAACCGGTTGATTGCCATTTTTTTCCTTTAGTTCTTTCTCCAGTATCAGCAAATTTTGTAAAAGGTGCATTCCAAAATTCACCTCCATTTTTAGTGGTATGAAGAAAGAAATAACCAGTTCCACCGGCAGCTGCTGTTTTTCTTAAATGCATGTCAAATGATTCGTAACCACTGTCCCACCATCCGATATCAAGTGCAGCGGCACTATATTCTAATTTATCTGATGCCCACGGAGCATAAGGTACAACATCATAATTAAGCTGATTGAGTTTAAGTCCCCAATTTTTTCCGGCATCAATTGATTTCCAGATTTTGGTTCCATATTGACGTATCCACTTTGTTGAACCAGTCACATAAAGAACTTGAGAATTATTTTCTGCCATCTTTAGATGATCACCGCCTTCTTTGTTCGTGCGTGTGAATTGTGAAGCGTTTTGAGATGTCCAGATGAATCCACAATTGGCATAATGGGCCGACATACTTTGAGCACCCCATTCAGCTGCAAATTTGGCAACATCCGAACAAGCACTTTCACCATCATCATCCAGGAAAGCAAATGTAATTTGATTTGCATCTCTCCCAGCAGTGAATTGTCTGATTGAAACTGAAGTTGGTTTATAAATAAGTGAAAAACTTTTTCCCTGATCTGTAGAGCGATAGATGCCAGAGTTCGTAGCATGATAGATATGATGACCGGTTTTTGCGTAATCAATAAAAGTACCTTTAGATTCTCCTGAAACTCCTGCTAGTTTACTCCAGGTAAGACCAGTGTCTTTCGATTGCCATAGACCATTGCTTGTGGCCGCATACATGAATGCGCTATCGTAACTATGTCCTCGCCAGTAACGAATTTTTTCTCCTGCTGGTAGATTTAACGAGATTTTTTTCCAGGTTTTTCCAGCATCATCACTTCTTACTGGAGCAACACCTGCCGGAGCGTGAAAAACAACTTGCGGATTTGAAGAAAATCCTACTCCCACACTATTGTCTAAATCAGAAGAAAACGTTGTCTGCGTATGATTGATCGGAAGCCACGTAACACCTCTGTTTGTACTTCGAAATAAAGTCCCCATGTCCGTACCAACGAACCACAATGAACTATAAGGTGAAATTGAAAAACCACTCATGGCCCCACCACCACCGACTCCCACTGGTCTGTAAAGTGTATCGTTGCCTTCAGTCTGAAATTCATGTTCTACAATTGGTGAAAGCTGAAAAGGTGAAGATTCAACTTGTGAATCAGTTGGAACAGGATCATTTGGAATTGGTATAATGACATTATCATTACCTTGAACAACTTCTGGTTCAGTTGGTGATGGTGTTGTCGTTTCTGGGTCTGATTCGCAAGCAGTAAATGTAGATAGCACTAAGAGAGAAAGCATCAAGCTTTTCGCATTTTTTTTCATCATAAATTCTCCTGAGAGAATCTTAATTGAAGAAAAACAAAGCAAAAAAACAGGGGTATTTCTTACCTAGAAAATGAAATATTTTGTTCAGTTGTTTGTTGAGATTAGAGCAACTTCTGGCCCTGTCTTGTCAGACAAAACAAGGCCGGTCGGATGAATTAATTCTTGAAGAAAGTAAGCATTTTAACAGCGGTGTAGTAGCAAATCATCATATTAAAAAGTGCGGATTTTTTATGATCGATATAAAACACGTCATATTCAAGTTTTTCTCTGGCAGTTGCATCATATGGCAAACAGACTTGGGCAAGACCTGTGATGCCAGGTTTAACTTCTCTTCTGCGCGTATAATTGTGAACTTCACGTTCGAAGACTTCCACAAATTCAGGGCGCTCAGGTCTTGGTCCAACAAACGCCATGTCACCAGCAAGAACATTAAAAAGTTGAGGTAGTTCATCGAGATGGCTCGAGCGTAAAAACTTTCCTAACCGTGTAATGAGTGGATCATTTTTAACCGCAAGCATTGGTCCAGTTTTGGCTTCCGCATTTTCGATCATACTTCTAAACTTGATGATGGAGAAAAGTTCACCATTTTTTCCAACGCGCGTTTGTTTATAAAATACGTTGCCCCCCATCGACCATTTAATAGCAAATGCTACAACAATCATGATTGGTGCAAAAATTATTAACAGCACTGAGGCAAGAATAATATCAACAATTGAAGAAGTTCGTTCATTCATTTGAACGCGTTTGAACATCAAGCTATCTGTAAAGAAAGTATCGGCCATATTGAACTCTTCAATATTCAAACTACCGTTTGTCGAAGCCGCAAGATTATTCATAGACTTTCTCCCAATACGCCAATTTCTTCATCGCGAGAAGCTTCGCTGCAAATTTTGTTCATTAAACTATACGTCGTCCAAACACCAATTTTTCTTTTGCTAAAGCATCGTCCCGCATGAAGAGCATCGCGCTCAGAATGCGATCGAAATTTATTATGAGAATGGCCATTACCGTTACTCGTTCCTTTTTTTGTTTTGTCTTTCTTTTGCACTCTCAACTCCTTAAGTGTGAAGTCCTGACGGCTTCTCGAAAAGCAATTGCAATGCCATCTAAAAAATAAGTTTTTTAAGAATTTAATTAACTGGCTTGAAATAAAATTAAGTTAGCGGGGAAAAAAGGGAGATGACGATGTTTCAGACGAGGTGAAGATCACCTCGTCGATAATAGTTCCAACTTTTGAGCAACTAGTAATTGCAATTGTTGTGTAAGTTCTGCATTCATCTGATAAAAATTTAATTGTTTAAAATCTTTTAAATCGTCTGTTGAAGTAAAACTGAATTTACCTCGGTAGGAATCCAACCAGGCCTTTGCCGAACCATAAGATTTTCCGGACGATTTATAGGTCTTAATCAGATTTTCCAATAAAACCATTTTCCGGTAGAATTGAAGCCCTTCAGTGGCAAGTGCAAATCTAATAGAGGGATAAATTCGACCGTCCAATGTGGGATAAAAATTTACAATATCAGCTTCGCGACCATCCAGTTCATAATAAGGATAATTATTAAATCCCGCAGAACTCCATTCTAAATATTGCGAGAGTCCGGCCTTCCGAGCAGAAAAAAGCATAGGTCCAAAACTCATTCTTGGATCATCATAATTTCCTGCGCTGAGGTTATAAAGCCCCCATGACTTATTTTTGGAATGAAAATTTTTAATATCACGCTGACCGATATGTGAAAGAAAGCTATAGTCAAAAGTGCTATTCAATTGTTCCGCGCCACGATCTTTAGTTGAACCAAAACCTCCCAATGCTAGAAATGGAAATTGAGATTTTAGTTTCTGGGCCTTTTCAATATCATTCTTAATCTGATCAGAGTATCCACCAGCTTCATCACTGAATGTATAAACGATTTTCGGCCAGTTCTTTTTATTAAGAAGAGCTTCAAATTTTTTTGTCAGAACCACATTGTTGCTCATTCCAACAATCTGTTTAGGAAATTGTCCTCCATAACTGTAAACCGTTGCACCGATATTGAATTGTTTACTTTTTTCAAATAATTCATCCAATTCATTTGTATCAAATTCAAAATCTTTGCCTTTTTGTTTTATGTTAACATCGGGCAATCCAGTATAAGTTGTAAATCCAGCTTCACTTAAATGTTCTAAGGCCAGATAGCGATATTTTTTTCTTAGTTCAAGATACTCAGTACCTGGAAAATAACTTGAAGGAAGAGGATCTAATCCTATAAACCCCACGGGAATATCGACTTTCGGTAATTCATAATTGAGTACCTCCACCGTTATTGGATAAGAGGATTTTAATTTTCCGTGAGTGAAATGAATTTCGCCTTTATATATTCCGACTGGGAATTTCTCTTTCAACTTCAATTGCAGCCATAAAAATTGAGAAGGATTTTTATTGGGTGCAATTTTGAAAACTGAAAGTTTTTTCAAAAATTTACCATTTAATCCATAAGTTTCGTGATTTAAATCCGGCGAGCTAAACTGATTTCCCACTTCGAAGAATTGCAAATTCAAAGGATCTATTTTTTCACCTTTACTATTTAAAAGGCGACTTACTTCCCACGTAAGAACTGATTGAGTATTCTCAATTTGTAGAAGTTGATTAAGAGTTTCTCCAGTACCGCCTTTAAACATTAAATTTGCCTGAATTGGCGGATAAAATTTTGATGGACTCAGGTCTGGACGAGGATTGATGACATTAATTTTGGTGAGACTTTTTTTCTGCGGTCCTGATGCAACAATGGGTTTACTGATCCATTCGAATTCAAGTTTGTTTCGTTCATTTATGGCAGATAAATATTTATTTGCAGCAGCTTCATAGTCTATGTTCCAGATCACTAATGTATTAAGTGAAATGGCACTAGCATCACCTTCAAAACTTAAATCGAGCATTCCGTCATTCACTTCAACAGTTTTTTCAATTTCTGAAAACGTCTTTGACAAATAAAGATCATAGGGATTGTCATGAACTGAAGGTTCTACATTCTGAAAACGTAAGAGATCTTCCAGATAATTCTTTGCCCTCGTACGAGATTCTTTATGGATGATTTTTCCATTCGCATAAAGATTACGCTCTTGCCAGAAAGGAACATCCCAATATCCTAACTTATCCATATTTAATTTTATTTTGTATCTGCCATTAGGGAGATCAACTCTGAAATGACCATTCAATATGCCGATTGTGTATCTTTGCGATTCACTCGCATATTGCGAATCTTCAACTCTCCAAAATTTGGGTTTTACAAAACCGTAACCTCGAGAAGGTTGATACAACGTTTGAGTCGTTACTTTTGTAAAAACATTAGACGTTTTAGCTTTATGAGAGGTGAAATCGAAAGCATGAATACCCGTCGGTTTCAAAGGTGGTGGATAGGCCGCTAATTTAACATTATCGATGAGAAATTCGCTCGATTTGAATTCCTGTTTTTCATCAGGATCAACAATAAGATAAAATTTTGTCAATCGATCCAGATTAAGCGATCTCATAATACGATGAGACCCTCTTTCCCCTACAAATTGGGATAAGGAAAAGCTGACTTTATTCCAACCTGGGGCAAGGTTCTGTTTATGATTTGTTTGCGACCAATAGTCCCTGCTTTGATCATCAGCGAGAGTGATGCTAAAAAAAGCGAATTGATCATTAGGATTAAAAATATCCATTTCAATTCGATCAAATCCGCGCCAATTGGCAGGTGATATTTCTGAAAGATTAAAGTTATAAAATTTATGAGCTTTAAATTCACCGACTCTATTTTTTACTGTAAAGGGATGACCTCTTTCAGATTGATTAAAATTAAAAAGATTAATCGTATGCTGTTTTTTAGGAACTAAAATTAAATCCGCTTCTTTTCTATTTTTCTTTTCAAATTCTGGTTCACCCATGACAACCGAATCAAAAATAATTTTGGATTTTTCAATACTGAAATCATTTACCCAAACAGTTCCTGGACCTTTCAAACGAAACCATAGAGTCAGAGAATCACTCTTCACATTCACTGTATATTGAACTTTTCTCCAGTTAAAATTTCCTGTGAGATTCTGATAGGAAGTCACTGTTCCTTCCCCTCCATCATGAAAATTCCATAGAGAAACTTGATCAGGACCTAACTGCAAGTCTTGAGCTTTTAGATAATAAGTTATCTTGTAAACACCAGGATCTAAATCTTTCCATTGGTAAAAAGCCGTTTGATTTTCTCCCCAATCACAGCTCATCCAGAGACTTTTTTCTTCTTCTCGATCGGATGTTTCAACAATTTGCGCGTATCCATCACCATAAAAACTCCATGATGGGGTCTGAGCTGCATGAACATTGCTGAACATCACTTGAATCAAGAGAAAATAAATAACAGCGTACATGTTTTCTCCTAAATCAATTGGGCCAGAACGGTTGATAACTGAGGAGCTTCGATAAAGTCAGAGTGACCACCTTCGATTCTAAATGTCTTGATGTCACCCTTTATAATGCCTTTCCACCCCATGACAGGATCACTATACCAACCAAATGCTGAATTCGAACGAATCAGATAAAGCTCTCCAGTGTAAGTCAATGGTTTGTATTTCCAGATGGCCTTATAATTTTCTCTTTCAATTTGTTTTATCAAAAGCGGTAGTGGAACAACGCCTCCCATTGAGCGATGAAATGCACATTGAATATTTGTAATAAGAAGTCGTTTACGATATTTGAGAGCATTATAAATTCTTCTCGTTAATCCGCTTCCAATGTGTTTTTCATAATTTTCAAGATGAAGATTCGGTCCAAATGTATCGAGCATAATTAACTTTTCAACGATCTCACCTCTTTGTTTTAAAATTTGAGCAACTTCAAGGGCGACTAAGCCACCCATCGAGCCTCCTGCAAGGATATATGGTCCGCGTGGCTTGACCAGTAGTAATTCATGAACGTAATTTTTCGCCATTTCTGCAACATCGTTGAGAATAGGACTGATTCCGTCTAACCCCAGTGATTGAAAAGCAAAGACAGGATGCCCTTCTGGAAGTGAAGAAACCAGTGGTACGTAATTGAGAACATTTCCACCTACTCCATGAAAAAGAAGAATTGGTGTTTTCTCACCGAATTTTCTTAACGGTATTAAAGATCTTAAAACTGGAGGAAAATCTAAATCGTGAGTTACTGTGCGCACAGGGGCGCTTAACGTCTGAGCAATCCCTCTGATTGTTGGTGTTTTTATGAAACATGAGAGGGGTAATTGTATTTTGAAATGTTCATTAATTTTTGCAACTAACGTCAGGGCCAGCATGGAGTGTCCACCAACATCAAAAAAATTATCTGATACTTTCAGGTTGTCTAGGGCCAAAACTTCCTTGAATAATTTGAGAAGGATCGTTTCAGTTTCACTCATAATATCTTCAACGGGATTTTTTTCCACTACGTCGTTAAAAGTGAAATCTGGCAATGTTTTACGATCAATTTTCCCGTTCAAAGTTTTAGGCAGCTCTTTCATTGGCACAAAATGTGATGGAACCATATAGGCCGGTATGTGCTTTAACAAACTCTCACGTAAAACTTTATCTTCTGTTGAGTCTGCCTTAAAGCTCAGATAAGCAACGAGCCTCTTATCGCCCCTGACTTCTTTGACAATGACGGCCGCTTCTTTAACTCCATCTATTTTTAAAAGTTGGTTTTCTATTTCACCAAGTTCGATGCGATATCCACGCAATTTGATCTGAGAATCATTACGTCCTAAGCATTGAATCTCTCCATCGAACGTCCATCGCCCCAGATCGCCTGTTAAATACATTTTCTTACCATGGTGAAACGGATGAGAAACAAATTTTTCTGATGTTAAATCTTCACGATTTTTATATCCG
>CBIHOP010000114.1:0-9077 GCA_966211385.1 uncultured Bacteriovorax sp. | reverse complement strand
CTGCGCAAGTTCATTCAAAACTGCTCTCCTGCGTGAAAAAGAAATTAAATAACAAAATTTAGGACTAAGGATGAACACCACATTCGAATTGATTGCCGATGCTTACAAAAAAGAAAGTCGCTCATTTTGCCCGCGCTGTGAATTTCTTAAAGCGCGCTGTTTGTGTGACACGATTGAAAGCATTGATAACAAAATTAAAATTATTATTCTTCAACACAAAACAGAAACAAAACATGCGCTCAACTCTGCTCGCATTCTCGTCAAAAGTTTAACGAATGTTTCACTGATTATTGGTGAAGATTTCACACACAATGAAGAACTCAATCGCATTCTTGAAGATAGAGATAATAAAGTTGGACTCGTTTTTCCTGCGGATCAAGCTGTCGTTTTAGAAAACGCCGCTGGCGAAGAAGTCAAAGGTCTCACTCATCTCATTATGATTGATGGAACATGGAGAAAGGCCAAAAAGATTTTTATTCTCTCAAAAAATCTTCATTCTCTTCTTTGCTTTAGACTTATTCCGCATAAAAAATCGCAATACCGCATTCGTAAATCACCAAACGTTGATGGACTTTCAACTCTCGAGGCCACTGTTCAAAGTTTAAAAATTCTTGAACCAAAACTCGAAACAAGTTCTTTAGAGAGATCATTTAAAAAGATGATTGATTTTCAGATTGAGAAGATGGGCGAAGACGTTTATCGAAAAAACTACACAGACAAAAGACTGGAGCAGCACTAAGTAATTAGGCCGCTCCAGATTCGAAATTACTTTTTAAGGTAAGACTTACACCAGCCACAGTTCGTAACGTATTTCATTCCCATCATTGTACAAGGAGCGAATCCGCCTTCTGCTTTTTTGTCATTGTAGTACTTACAGTTTCCACAATTTTGGCCTTTAGCATATTTTGCGTTCTTAGAAGTTTCAGCTGCTGTTACGTACTCAAGGCTTTTTGCCATACCAACACCTGGCTCAGCTGCTGATTTGCCAGCTGGAGCTGCTGCTGGACATCCAGCTGCTACTGCGTTTGATGATTTAGCTAGAAATGGAACGAGGGCCCCTGCTGCCACAGCGAATTTAAAGAATGCGCGACGATTAAGATTTTTTTCTTCCATGGTTATCTCCAGAAAATTATTGTTACCTGAAAATGAGACTAACATAAAATAACCTTAAGTCCATGATCTACATCAGGAAAATGTCAGTCATTTTAGTTACTTAGAGCCTAACAAGTGTTCGGGCCTTCAAACTGTAAGGAGCTTGAATAAACCTCCTCTCATGCCATGGGTGCTTTCAAATCTGCGTTTCTTTTGGTAAACCAAGGCCACATTTATAGAGAGTTTTTCGCTTTAAGGGACCCATGGAACCAACTAGTCAGATTGAGCCTAAAGAATATTATTTTGAATCAACTTCAGATATCTTGATTGAAGTGTTCCCTCACTACGTGCCTGAGCGTTCAAGCCCGGAAAACAATCAATATTTTTATGCTTATAAAATCCGTATCACGAATCACAGCGAATCAAGTTGTCGAGTGATTCACCGTCATTGGAAAATCAAAGATGGAAACGGAAAAACATACGACGTTCAAGGTTCTGGAGTCGTTGGTGAACAACCGATGATCGCTCCAGGTGAACATTTCGAATACACAAGCTTCTGTCCTCTTCACTCGCCATATGGAAATATGCGCGGCAAATACCAAATGATCGATGAATTCGGAAATCGCTTTTGGGTTAATGTTCCGGTCTTTTTCTTCCGTCCACCAATGGGAATGAATAAAGACCACCTGATTCAGTAAGATTTTTCTTTTCAGCTCATCTTTTAATTGTCACCATTAATAAACTCAAAGTTTATTTAGGGAGACGATTCTATGTTTAAGTCATGGGCTTTTTTCATCACATTGTTGGTTGGTTTATGTGCTTTCGGTGCGGATCTCGATGCTGTTAAAAAAGCAGGTAAATTAAAAGTGGCGGTTGATACAACTTATCCTCCAATGGAATTTGAATCAGTCGATGGAAAAATTATTGGCCTTGATGTTGATCTTGCTCGTGAGCTTGCAAAAGTTTTAGGCGTTCAAGCAGAATTCGTTGTTATGCCATGGGATGGAATTCTCGCGGGCCTTCAATCAAATCGTTACGATGTCATCATGTCTTCAATGAACATTACTCCAGAGCGTTCTGCCCAAGTAAATTTTGTTCCTTACTTAACAATGGGACAAGTTTTTGTGGTGAAGACAAATGGAAAAACTGTTTTAACTGATAAAGATCTTGCGGGAAGAACAGTTGCTGTTCAAGTTGATACAACTTCTTTTTCAGCTGTTGAAGCGATTCAAAAATCAGGTGTAAAAATCAAAGAGATTAAAACTTTCCCGGGTGCAACTGAAACTTTCTCAGCTTTAAAAGCAAATCAAGCTGATGTGATTGTCACAGACGAAGCTGTTGGTCGCTACTACGCTGGTCTCGATGCTAAAACTTTCAAAGTTTCTGGAAATGCTATCAAGCCTGAGCCAATTGGAATCGCTGTTAAAAAAACAGATGCAAAACTTTTCAAAGCGCTTGAAGAAGCACTGAAAACAATTAAAGCAAATGGTGCTTACTCAAAAGTTTATAAGCAGTGGCTTAAAACTGAACCAAAGCTTTAATTAGATGGACGCTTCTGAATTAGGATTTCTCGCGTTTTCTAAGATGGTCATTCTTCCTCGTTTACTCGAAGGAATGGCCATCACACTCAAACTCACATTTGTTAGTGGATTCTTTGGACTCATTCTCGGAATGGTCATAGCTCTTCTGCGATTATCAAAAATAAAAATTTTAAGCTGGCTCGCTGTTCTTTATGTGACGTTATTCAGAGGAACGCCGCTTTTGCTGCAAATTCTTTTTGTCTATTTTGCTCTACCCACTCTGCTTGAAAGTTATGGAAGTACATTTGTACTTGATTCCTTTTCCGCTGGTGTTTTAGCGCTCACATTAAATAGCGCTGCTTATTTAGCAGAAATTTATCGCGCGGGAATTCTCTCTATTCCCAAAGGACAAACGGAAGCGGCACGTGCACTTGGGCTTTCTCCACACGAAACAATGACGAGAGTTATAATTCCGCAAACGTATCGCCGAATTATTCCACCTGTCGTGAATGAACTCTCAGCGCTCACAAAAGAAACATCACTTGTCTCTGTCATTTCTCTCGGTGAACTTCTCTATGTTACTCAGAGAATCGGAGCAAAATATCTTCGCGTATGGGAAGTTTATTTTTGGGCGGCCCTCGGCTATCTCATCATCGTGATGGTGCTCTCTTTTATTGCGTCGACTTTTGAACGTCGTCTTGAACGTCGCGGAGGTGTGTAATGAAAGGCAATGAAGTCATCGTCGAATTAAAAAATCTCTCAAAATCATTTGGCGCAAACCAAGTTCTAAAAGATATTTCAACAACAATTACGAAAGGTGAAGTTGTCGTCATCATCGGGCCCTCGGGCTCTGGTAAATCAACACTTCTTCGCTGTCTTAATTTTTTAGAAACACCAACTGGTGGTGACATTCTTTTTAAAGGTGTTGTTCAAAAAAGCACCATGCCTGAATGCGATCTTGATCACTATCGCGCGAAGATGGGAATGGTTTTTCAAAATTTTAATCTCTTCCCGCACCTTAATGTTCTCGACAACATCACACTTGCTCCTCGTCTTGTATTGAAAAAAGACAAAACAGCCGCTCGTGAAGAAGCACTCGAGTTGTTAAAAAAAGTCGGTCTTTCTGAAAAAGCTCACGCCTTCCCTCGCGATCTCTCAGGTGGACAGCAACAGCGTGTTGCCATCGCTCGAGCACTCGCCATGCAACCGGAAGTCATGCTTTTTGATGAAGCGACTTCTGCGCTTGATCCTGAACTTGTGGGTGAAGTTCTCAAAGTTATGAAAGATCTCGCTCAGAGTGGAATGACAATGGTGGTGGTCACACACGAAATGGACTTTGCCCGCGAAGTTTCTGATCGCGTGATCTTTATGGATCAGGGTTTAATAGTTGAGCAGGGTGCTCCACAAGATCTTTTTGGCAATCCTCGCGAGAAGCGGACGATCGATTTTCTTCGCAAACTTTAATTTAATTTTTCCTCCTGAATTCCGATTCAGGAGGAATGAAATCACTACTCATCATCTTCGTTTTTATCCTATCAACTTCAGTTCATGCACGTGGATCAAAAAGACCTGATCTACCTTCTGAGCCTACTCCAGCACCAACACCCACTCCTGTTGTGAGCAAACCAACTTTGGATTTTGGTGAACACATCGATCCAGGTGCCTATCGTGAGACAGCTTCAGTTGTTGGCCCTGATGTTGATCAATCAGTGCGTGGAAGTGAACTCACTGAACGTCGTGAAACGATTAACCCAGATGCAGTTGATAAGTGTAGTGCAGAAACAAATGATACGTTTGCAGATCAAATCAGCTACTATGCAAGTGAACTTCTCTCTGATGTTCCTGCGATGGTGGGAATGATTGGCAGCTCTTATGGAACTCCGTCAAGTGATGCAAACTATTTTCCAACATCACTTATACGTCACCCACTTTGCAAAGTGAGCTACGACTCTCTTTCAGCAACGATGAACAAAGTTCCCTCTGAATCGACAATTGATCGTCTGAACAGATTCGCCACAACGATCAACACTCTTCGCGCCCAAGTACTCGAAGGAGATCGCGAAGCAAAAGTAGAATTGCAAGCAGAATGGACTCGCCTCTTCTCATGTCTAGCGTACACAGAATCCCTTTCAACAGCGGACTCCTCTTCATCTAACAACGTTGCAAACCGCGTGGCCCCAGCAGGATACAGAAAACCAGCGGGCGTAAAATTTTATGATGATCCAGCTCAAGACTCAGCCTCACGCTTAAACATTGGGATGTTCCAGTTTACACCAAACTCATCTGGAAACATTCGTCCGTGTCTTAAGGCCTGGAACGCGCTCAACGCTTCTAAACCGGCCTGTCTCGTGAATGAAAAAGCATCACAATCAGAACTCGTAAAAATCCTCGGAAGCTCGCTACAGGCGTTTAATGCCTTCTGCGGGATCCACAAAGTGGTTCAGACATTCGCGATTCAAGTCAATACAACGAAGACGTCAGCGACTCACCCATTGAATCTTGTAAATGGAAAATTGAAAGCCCATGAACAGCGTTGTGTGACTCCACACTTTCAAGCGGGGCGCGCTTATAATCACTTTGGGCCGTTTCAGAATTCTACTGGGTCTAATTTAGAGAAGTTGTTTGCTTGTGTGGAGAATTCTCGGTAATTATTTTTAATCAGTTATTTTGAAATATTGTGATAAATATTGTTAATTTTTATCTTCGAATTTTTCTGCCATATAAGAAAGGTTATCGGTAGAAGGTCAATTTAGCTATAAGTTTTTAGTACATTTTCTTTTCTGTAAAAATCAGGTACAAGATTTAAAATCTCTCTCGTAATAGCTTTTTCTTTTTGAAAGGCCGCTAATTCAATAATGAATTTGGTTGTAAGCGGATGATTTGAAATTAAAAGAATTTCTTCATGTACTTTAAATTTTTTGAAAAATTTTATTAAAATATCGGGATCATTAATTTTCAAGTCGTCCCAAATTGAATTTAAATCCTGGACTCTACATAAATAGTTTCCATCTTTAAAATCAAAATTCGGAGCTAGATAAGAACCATTTGATCTTAGTGCCAGAAAGAAAGATTCATCTATCTCTATTGAATTATTTAAGAAACACTTTGAATCTCTTACATTGAAAGAATCTAAAAATCTGTACCATATTATTAAGTCTGGAGCATGAAGCTGGTTTTCAATCTTTGAAAGATTTCCCTGAGTAATTCCGAGAGTGTTTGCCAACTCCCATTGTTGAAGATTAAAAAATTTCCGAACGGCTCGAATGATTGGTCCAATGTTCAAAACTAATTCGCTATTGAGCATATCTACAGGAGCCTTCTTTAAAAAATTGAAATGATTCTATAACCTTTCGGGTTTTCCCAGGGTCTCAATAATAAAACTTCTAGTGCTCTCGAATTCTTTTAGCTCTTCTTTAGATGCCTTTTTTGACAGAATTCTATATTGCTTACTGCAACCCTGTATTACATAAAGATTTTTTTCATTCTTCCAAGTAGAGGCAACAATAATTTTGTCAACATTATTTAGATCAACATACACTGCCTCAACTTCAAACTTATCAAGCTCTAATGAATTAGCGGATCTAATTTCAAATAGTTTTGAATATTTATTTTTCCACGCACTTTCAACATTTAAATAAAACTTTTCTTTTTTCTTAATTATCTTTCCTTCAAGCACTAAAGTTGCATTTTTCAAAAAAACTTATCCAGATCCATAAACATACAGTAGGCATGTCCGACAAAATTAAAAAAAAACATCATACAAACTGTGAATAAAATTTTCATTTGTGTTCTGCTCGCTTGTTACGTGAGAAAGCAAAAAACAAATTTATTCGCACATATAGTTTGTGCATTTTAATATTATAGCTTCACTCGATGTTTGATCACACTTAGCCTTCAGAGATTTGTCGTTCAAATATTTATCGAAATATTTTTTGTATGACTTGTTTATGCTGTAGCTTTTACAACTATTCTTTGTTTTTATACATTCATTATCCTTAAGACAGTATTTCCAAGAGGGATTTAGCTTTCCTGGCATATTAAATTGTTTTGAAAACACATTCATCAATTCACCAGCGTTTTTCAATGGGTGAATCAACATCGGATCTGATCTTAAAATTTTATCGTCATCTCCCTGGATTGATTGGGAGTATAATAAATAATATTCTCCAGAAATTCCCGTTTTTATAGGCTGTAAATCTAAATCGTAGTCAGGTACAATTTCTACTGGTTTAAAGAACGTTGTCCAAGAAAACTTTGGTACTAACTCTTGCATTCCATCTTTTCTATCCACCATGACACCGACCAAAACTTTTGTCGCCAAGCTAGGATTTTCTTTAAGCTCTGAATTTCTAGTAGTTTTAGAGTTTGCATAAGATATCGCTGGTGCAATTAAAATTGAAGCTATAAGTATCGTTTTCATAATTCCTCACTATTATATTTAAAACCAATAGACTGAATCCTATTCCGTGCAAGCTGGAATAGTCAGAGATGGTCCATTGAGAATCGAGATAACTATAGGATCTGGCTGGCCATGATTAAAAGTAGTAATCAAGCCTTTCCCAGAAGTATTTATGGCAACCTTTCCACCATCTGATGTCATTACAAACTCACTATCTGAATCCGTAACCTCAATGTGAGCGGCATAGGGTATGCTAACTTTTCCCTCACAGCCATAGCCACAATCTGGGTAACACTCTTGAAGAATTAAAGATAATGTTGGAGCTTTATCAGTAGGAACCTTAATGAAGAATTCCCCTCCGCCAGATCCTAACTCATTAGTTGCATACACACTCAGATTATAAACCTGCCCCCCAAATGGTATTGAGAAATTTGAGATTGAGTTAATATTTTCTTTTTGAACATTTTCCCAACTGTGAGTACTGCAAGTAGAGCAATAAGTTTTGTAATTGAATATATACTTTGTATTCAATTCTGTCTCATCCTCACTTGTTGCAGTAACTGTTAGATTATTTAACCTGCCAGTAGCCCCGGAATAGATAAAAGTATTTTTTTCTGAACCAGCTACAGTCCCTGATATATTTAAGTTGATTTTCGGTCTGTACAAACTTAATTTTACTACAATTGCATCGTTATCAAAATATTCTTTTCTGCTCGTGTTAACAATATTAAATATAATTCTTTCAGCATGATCTTCCTTGTGTATGCCATATAAAGCATGTCCTCTTGCTTTAAAAGTTCTAGAAGACAATTCTCCATAGGTTGCCCCCGAAGTTGCTCTAGCACTTATACTGATGCCTTCTCGTTCGGGAATTTCTATTTTTATTGTGTCATTAGGGAGTCCGTTAAGCTTTGCCAATAACTCATATAGATCAAAATTTCGAGACTTTCCGGAAAAGGGTGCGAGTTCAATTTTTACAGAAATGCTATCATCTATTTTTACATATTCGGGCCCAAGAATATTTAGTCTGTTAAAGTTATCTGCAATGGGTGTAGTCCAATAAGTGTAATACTGATTTTTTAAAGAGTTAGTAGTTGCCGAGTTCGGACCATTGTGATTATTTATTCCATCAGTAAGCCTTAATAGTTCATCTCTAAGTTCTGGCCCACTTAATTCCTTAAAAATGGTTTCGATATCATCATTTTTTACAATCCCTCTCATTGTTAAAGTACCTATTTCTTTAAATATCATGAATGGATCGACCGCTAAATAGTCCCAGAGAATAGTTGATTTATAGATATGATCATCTGTAACGTTAAAAATACCATTATACAAAAAGTTGTCTGCTATTTTGTAAGGAGTAGTAGCAAACTCTTTAAATTTGTAATTTACAAGATAGTTAAATTCATTAACATTAACCCCTGACAAACTATATTTTTCCGCAGCTCCTTCGGCGATTACTTTCATTGAAGTTGGCAAGCCATTGAATGGCATGCATCCCATACTTCTTGATTGCAATACGTGAGCGTATTCGTGTCTTATTAAAGACTTTGTAAGGTAAAAATCCTGAAATATTTTCGATGACAAGTCCAAAAAAATTGATGTGTCATCTCGCAATGGATGAACCCCATCATTTTTAACGTGAATACTCAAACTAGTATCGCCCAGATAAATATCGGTGTTTTGAATTTCAGTCACTATTGTATTAAAAGCACTAAAAAATTTTAATAAATTTGCACTTTCTTTTAAGCTTTTAAGAACAAAAATATTATTTGTTCCTACAGTACCATCAAATTCATAATTGTTACCTGTGATAGAACTTGTAAACTCATAAGTATAAAAATCATTTGCACACACGCGCATAGAATTATTGATTTTCTTAACTTGGAACGGGTTGCTTGTTCCAGAAGTTGAACTGTGATTGAAGTAATCGTTAACATTTTGCTTGATTAATGAATTCGATTTTAAGTTTATCTGAATAGGTGAAGAAAGATGAATGGATGTTTCATTATCGAAAATGTTTCCATTTTCTGTTTTTCCAATAAAAAGTTTAAAACTATATGGAG
>CBIHOP010000113.1:0-9086 GCA_966211385.1 uncultured Bacteriovorax sp. | reverse complement strand
ATACTCAAACTTCGTATGCCTTCAATCCGAGTTTTAGCGAGCAAGAATTGAAAAATGAAGTTGGTGGACGTGTGCTCGTGACTCGCAAAGTGACATTCGACAACTTTGACAGAATCTATTTCGGTTTTCTTGGAACTTTATCAGCGAACAAAAACTCAACTCTTTATAAAACAGATGCACAGTCGAGTGAAAATAGAACTCAATATAGATTTGGACCGCTTCTGACTTATGACACTTATAAGGGGCCTAATGCTCGCATCCTGATTGGAACCGGCTTTACTTACAATCTTCATAAAAGTTTGGTGAGTTTTAAATCGGCTACCGAAAGTGAAGATCGGGTTTTTTCAGGTTATTCACTATCCCCTGTTCTCAATTCAACTTTTCAAATGAAGACGATGGTTCCTCAAACGGATTTTATTATTGGAGCTGATGTGAGTTTCTATCTTCCTCATTCGTTAAAAGCTGAAACAAAAGCTGAAGTGCCAGCACTTTGGAGCGAGAGCGACACTATAAAAAGCAGCATGACAGTTCAGGCTTCATTATTTTTTGGTCTGCAGGCCAACTATTAACCAAGCAAAATGATCGGATAGTTGTAAAAAAAAAATTAAAAAATTTAAAAAAATGTCTAAAGTTTTGACGGCCACACACGATACGAGATGCAAGAGACAACGATTCACTAATTTCACGGAGGAAATTATGAAAGCCACACAATCAAACACACAACAAAGCGAAGTTCTTTTTCAAAAACTTGGAAACACTTGGTACGTATTTACTGAAATTAAAGGCGACATGATTTACTCTGCCCTTCCAACTGGAATGGACCCACACTCTACAAAAATGGAACTTTTCGAAGTAATCGAAGAACATATGGCCAAAATTTCTCGTCATCATGGGAGAAAGCCTGAAGCGGCAGCTTAAACATGGGTGCGCTTAAAAAAGGTGTTGAAAAACCCTGTACTCCTGAAAAAAAGAAGGCCGATCTAAAAATCGTGACTGATAATCAAGCTGCTAAAGTGGAAATTGAACGGATGAAACGCCTCCTGAGTGAAAAGATCAAAGATCCAAAGTTGGCCCAAAAAGCGGCCATGATCATCTCTGAAATGCTCGATAAAAAATAGAACATTAAATAAAGCTCCCTCTGGGAGCTTTTTTTTTGTCCACGCTTGTAATTTCCTTCCAATCATTCGAGAATGAGGGAAATTTTCATATCCAACAAGCGAGTCTATATGTCAGTTAACCAAGTTCCATTTATTACTCTTAATCGTTTTGAAAATGGTTTCAAAGAAAACTTTCTAAATGGTGTTGCCCAGCTTTTCGAAAAAACTCAATTCGTCGGTGGACCAATTGTAGGTGAAATGGAAGCAGGTCTAGCTAAGGCAACTGGTGCAAAATATGCTATTGGTTGTGCTAACGGAACAGACGCAATTCAAATTGCATTAAGAGCTGTTGGCGTAGAAAAAAATGATAAAGTTATTGTTCCAGATATGACTTTTTGGGCAACTTTCGAAGCCGTTGTTAACGTTGGTGCAAATCCAATCACTGTTGATGTTAACCGTGAAACTTGCCATTGGGATCTTGCAACTTTCAAACAAGCTGTTGATCAATTCAAACCAAAAGCGGCCATCATGGTTCACCTTTACGGATGGGCTTCACCAGACACATTGGAAATTAGAGAATACGCAAAGAAAAATAATGTTCTTCTTATAGAAGACGGCGCTCAGTGTTTTGGAACAACTCTCCAGGGGAAATCACTTCTGGCGGGTGCACTTATTGCGACAACAAGTTTTTATCCAGCAAAAGTTCTCGGAGCTTCAGGTGACGCTGGTGCCATTTTCACGAGCGATGAAAACTTAAATAAGGTTTGCCGCATTCTTATCAATCACGGTCGAACAGACCACTACTCTCACGGCATGATTGGTTGGAACTCACGTATCGGTGCATATGAATCACTCTTTTTAAATCTTTCATTAGAACACATTAACGCTCGCATTGAGAGCCGTCGTAAGGCCATCAAATATTACTTCGACAATTTAAAGGGCCTTCCGTTCAATCCAATGCTCGCACCTGGCAAAGATGTCTTCGAAACTGGTTATTGTGCCGTTGGTATGATCAATCCAGACTTGAGACCGGCCCTCATCGAATCATTGAAGAAAGCAAACGTGGGATTCGGGACAATTTATCCAGGGGCCATGAGTCTTCAAAGCGGAGCTAAAGGCCATATTGCCGGCAGTATCGATTTCGGAAATGCTCACTACATCTCTCAATCAGTCTTGAATCTTCCTTGTTTCGCATACATGACTAACGAAGAATTAGAATATGTGTGCCAGACAGTTCGCAATCACTTCAAAGCTTAAATCACAATAATTAAAACCCGCTTAGGCGGGTTTTTTTTTGCCCGGTAGAGAATAAATTTTGTCGGACCTAAAATAGGTCTATGAAAAAACTAATTTTTACTGTCGTTTTTATCCTAGTCTCCTGCTCTACAACTCAAAAAGTAGAACCATGGAAGTTTTCTTATCAGCGTACACCTGCTTCAGTTGGCATGAATGCTGATCTCTTGAAAGACATCGAGACTTTTCAAACTTACGTTGAAGAAGCTCTTGTCTGGAGATCACGAGCGCTTGAATTCGCTGACAACAACAAAGAGAAATTAAAAAAAGAAAAACTCACCCACGAAGATATTGAAAACATCCATACAAGTGCGAAAGCTTATGTAGCGATGAGAGAAAAAATTCTCGCGTTTGCTTTTAAATATCAAGAATTAGTGAGCAACGGAAATGTTGTGGATTATATTCCTGGCGGAAGAACATCTGTGACAACCGTTAATCAACACGACAAAAATGATCTTACTCAGGCCAGTTATAAACTCTACAGAATTGATCCAACGGATGATCGTGGAAATGAGCTCATGATCAAAATGAAGCTTTCTTTAAACGCTGCTCTCGTTCTCTACGACAGCTACATGGTTGGACTTTATCCCTATTACAACAGCAAAAAAATGCGTAAGCTGCTCAATCAAGATATCGAGGGATATAAGTTTGAGTTTGATAAAATCACAGATAGCTTCTTCGATGTGAATCAACGCCATAAAATGTATGTGTCGATTAAACTTTTCCAGAAAGATTACACATACAAAACAAATGAGAAAGTTGAAGTTGGTCAGGAGGAAAAGTATTTGGACATGCTCGCACTCCAAAGTCCTTTCTATAACTTCATGAACGAAAAGTATAAACCCATCGTTGATCCAAGTTCATTTAGAATTTACTTCGATCGCATTTTCGATCGCTCGCGTTTCCTCAATGACTTCTTCACTTATTCATCAAGTAAATTTTTCGGTAATACAGTGGGACTCATTGCTTTTCGCAAAGGATACATGACGAAACTTCCACTCTCTGAAAAAACTCAAATTGCTTCAGAGTTGAGACCGCTTGATATCATGCTGGAGAAAACTCCATTCCGTCTCACAGATCAGTTTATTCCAGGTTTTTACGGACACGTCGCTATTTGGGTTGGAACAGAAGCTGAGTTGAAGGAGATTGGAGTTTGGGATCACCCAGCTGTTAAGCCTCACCAAAAAGCGATAAGCGAAGGCCACCATATTATTGAAGCTCTTCGCCCCGGTGTAAAAATCAATACGCTTGAGCACTTCTTGAATATCGATGACATGCTAGTTTTAAGAGATGAATCTTTAACAGAAGCTCAAAGAAAGGAATTTTTAATCCGTTCATTCCAGCAAATTGGAAAGGAATACGATTTTAATTTTGATGTTGAAACAGATAAAAAAATTGTTTGTTCTGAAATTGTCTATGTTGTCTTCCACAACATCGACTGGCCGACAGAAAAAGCATTAGGTCGCCATACGATCTCGCCTGATCATGTGGCCGCAAAAGTGTTTGACGGACAATTAAAACCTATTATGATTTACTCAGAAGGTAAAAGGGTCGAAGGTGATCTGACTTCTGAATTAGCAGCAAAGCTGAAAGAATAAAAAAAGGGCCTCTCAAGGCCCTTTTTCATTTTAGTTTGTGTAGTCACCGTTTGGTTGATTTCTCGCTCTCTCTTCTGCCATTTTGGCTTCATATTTTTCCGGTTCACATTGTTTCATGATCGAGAGAAGAACTTTGTCCATCTCCCCTTTTCTTTCTAGATACGGAGTGAACTGTCCGTAGTGATAGTGATTAAAACTCGTCATCCCCTCGCGGTAGCTGTAAATATTCGTGCGACTTGGAAAATTACTATCGAGTGTTTCCAGATCATAACCGTTCGCCGTTTTTTTCATGTTAACAACTAACCAGGCGTGCGCAGTTACACCTTTAATTTGCAGTTTCTGATAAGCGATGTGGCCCTGACCTTCAACATAGTCATAGAGCTCATCCATCATTTCTTTCATCTTTGATGCTGAAACAACATTGTCACCTGAGAGACCGATGACCCAATTAAATTTCAAAACGCCATCACCCTTCTGCCATTTTTCCAGTTCGCGCTGAATTTCTTTTTGATGATAATAAGAAAATTCAGAAAAATTTCTGTAACCAGGAATTTCTATAACTTCATCTCCATCACGAATATCGGCCACGATTTTTTCTGCCTCGGCCTTTGTGGGACGTGATTTAAAAGGAGCGTACGTCGTTAGATAAAGAGCATTTCGTTGAAAGCGAGAGTGCCACCAACAAACTCCCCCATTCGCGATTCCACCGTGATTAGCAAAGGCCATTAGGTTAGATGAAGATTTTGTCAGTTGCTTGGCAAAGCGGGCATTGCCGCGATCCACACAAAATTGATTGAGATCTTGCGACGGTGTTTGTGCAAAAACCTGAAAACTAGCAGCAAGACCAACAATGGCCAAAAGTGACTTTAGCATGGATAACCTCCGATCATTAAAAGACAAGTTATCGTAACGCACAGCGCACCACATACAAGCCCTGCTGAAAACATTACACACACTCCATTGCCAGAGGCCCTCCTTTCTTGGTAGTCAAAACCCTTACAATTTAAAGGTTTAACAATGGTAGATTTTTCTTTCAAAGAAGATTTTAAGTATCGTCATGAGAATCCTTATCACGATCGATTAGGTGCTTTCTCCGACTTCGTTATGCGCGATAATGAAGCCGAAGCTTTTAAAGGAATTTGGAACAAAGAAGTTTTTAAAGAAGAAGGAAAACTGTTTTTAGAAATCGGAACAGGTGCCGGCCACTTCATGATTGATTACTGTGCTGATCATCGCGACCATCATTTTGTTGGGTTGGATTATCGATTCAAGCGCAGCTTTGCACTCGCCAAAAAACTAGCGACACTCGATTATAAAAATTTTCGTTATCTCCGAGCTAAAGGAGAGCGAATTGAGTTCATGTTTTCAGAAAATGAACTCGATGGTTTGTTTTATTTTTTCCCGGATCCATGGCCGAAAACAAAACATCACAAGAAGCGTTTGATTCAAGCGCCTTTTTTGAATGCCGCATATAAGACCCTCAAGCCAGGCGCCATCTTCTATATCAAAACTGATCACGATGATTATGCTGAATGGATGGCCCGTGAGATTAAAGAATGCGGTCTATTCGACGTCATGCTTGAGAGTAAAGATTTAAGAGCTGAGCATCCAGACCACATGCTTTGCAAATATACGACAGGATTTGAAAAAATCTTCCTCGAGAAAGGAATCAAGATTCAGGCCTTTGTCTTGAAATCTAAAAAACAAGTTTAAAACAGTAATGTCATTAGAAGATTTAAAGCAGAGAATTAAAGAAATTCCCATTTCAAGTATCATTGGGAACTACCTGAGCATTAAACGCTCGGGCTCATCTCTATTGTCTCTTTGCCCGTTTCATAACGATTCAAAACCTTCGATGAACATCAATGATTCAAAGCAGATTTTTAAATGTTTTGCCTGTAATGCTGCAGGCGACGGCATTAGCTTTGTCATGAAACACAGAAAGCTCGAATTCGTCGATGCTATGAAAGAGATCTGTGAAAAGCAGGGAATTAATTTTGATTCCTATCAAGAGGAAAAGCGATCAAATCCCAAGATGGATATTGCCAAAAAAATCCTCACTCGAGCAGCGCTTATTTATCGCAAGACTGCTTCCTCGGGACAGTTTCCTGCTTACAATCAATTCATCAAGAATCGTGGATTGAATGAAGAAATCGCAACGACCTACTCTCTTGGGTTTGCTCCTAACAAGAATTCCATTACTGACTATTTGGGAACTATCCCCAATGAGAAAGAGCGAAGTTTCGCTTTAACAGTGGCGACTGATTTGGGTCTTATCAGAAAAGATCGCCAGGATCCGAATGCCCATTATGACACCTTCAGGGATCGGATTATTTTCCCCATCTGGGATCAAACCGGCCAAGTTATCGGTTTCACCTCTCGAGCGACGAGAGAAGATCAAAAAGCTAAATATATGAATTCGGTAGATTCTTTTATTTTTAATAAGAGAAATATTCTGTATGGCTTCCACCTTGCTAAGAACGCGATCAGAGAGAAGGATGCTGTCATCCTTGTCGAAGGAAACATGGATCAAATAGCAATGTACAATCACGGATTCACCCATTCAGTAGCGATTATGGGAACGGCCTTCGGTGTTCCATCGATGGAGCGTATCCTTTCGTTTACGAAGAATGTTTATCTGGCATTTGATTCGGATACGGCCGGATTTCTGGCCATGGAAAGAGCAAATAAAATGCTCGCCGAAAAAGGTGTCATTGCTAAATACCTCGAGTTTTCTCCGCAAAAAGATCCGGATGACTATCTGAAGGCCCAAGGTGCATTGGCCCTACAAGAAAAGATTGAGAACGCTCAACCGGCTTTTGACGTGCTCCTCCAAAAAATCATACCCGAGAAACTTCCTGAGGTTCTCGATCGTAAATTAGAACTTCTTCAGAAAGCTTTCGAAGTTCTGTCTCCTCTGAAAAACGATTTATCAGCAACTGAAAGAGTCGTTGCATTCGCTAAACGATTAGGCCTTAAGTCTGATTCAGCCCAGATTATGGGCAACTACCAAGAGTATTTAAACAAACACGCAGAGAAAGCTAAACTTCCTACAGTGAAAAAAGTTGTTGTAGAAGAACCGATAATGGATGAAGAGATGATGGACTATGCAGGAGACATGCCAACATCTTCATTGGAGAATCACTCTGAAAATCCATTTATCGAAGAACATTCTCCCCCTCAAATCTTCCTCTCAAAAATGGAAAAGCTACTTCTGCAAGAAGTAGTCCAACTTCCTTCACTTCTCTCTAGTGATAAAATGCATGAAATTCTTGATTTAATCACCAATGATGAGGTAAAAAAATACATTGGAAAAATTCGTAAAATTACGATGGAAGTTGATGATGGCGAATACGAAGCTGTCGTTTTAAATCTCACGAACTCACCAGAGTACTCGATTGATTTAAGAGAAACTGTAACAAGTGCGTTTTATAATTTTAAACCTCGTGAAGTTGATTCAAAAACAAAAGTTAAAATCATTCACGACTTGAAAGTAAAATTACAAACCGAGCAATTGAAGTTTAAACGAGATGAAATCAAAAAACTTCAACTCACTTGCGAATCGGAAGAAATGATGACGAGCTTGTTAAATCAACTTTTAGAAATCGAAAAAAATATACAAAGCTTAAAACATACCAAACCTAATCTCAAATAGCGCAAGGGAGTTCCCAAAATGAGTAGCCCAATTTCACCAGCCGTTGCTCAATTCCTGAATTCGAAAGAGTTCAACCGTCTTCTGACGAAAGGAAAAGACCAGGCTTTTATTACTGCAGAAGAAGTCAACGACGCTCTTCCTGCAGGTATCGTTCTCGCTTCAGATATCGACGAAGTGATGAACCGTATTCTTGAACTTAAAATCGACGTTATGGAAAGTGCCGTTGAAGATGATGAAGACGAAGAAGGCATTCGCCTCGACGGTACTGAAATCATCGAAGAAGCTCTTTCACGTGAAGAAAAAGCTGAACTTCGTTCTGCTTCAACAGATCCAGTTAAGCTTTACTTAAAACGTATGGGTTCAGTGGCACTTCTCACTCGCGAAGGCGAAGTTGTGATCGCAAAAGAAATTGAAGAAGGTGAAAGAGAAATTATCCTTTCTGCCCTTTCTTCAACTCACGCTTTGAAAGAAGTTGGAAAGCTTCGTGAAAAAATCGAAACTCAAGAAAACCCACAAGAATTCGTAAAGGAACTTGTTCGTGGTCTTGATGATGAATCTTCACCAGCTGATATCAAGAAAACGAAAGATCGTATTTACGATGTAATCGATCAAATCAATATCATGCTTCAGGAAGCTGAAAAAGCTGACGGGACTCTTAAGGCCCTTAACCCTGAGCAAAGAAAGCGTATGGACGAAATCAGCCTTGAGCTTGCTGATCTTACGTTCAACCGTAAAATCATCAACTCATTCGTTGAGCCAGTTAAAAAATATTACCTTCAATTTACAGAACTCTTCGATCAACAAGATCGTATCTTCAAGTTTCTTGAAGTAAGTGGAGCTGAAGATTACAAAGTTCTTTATGAAAAAGTGATGGAAGATGATTCTTTCAAGCGCAAGCTTGCTAAAGACCTCTTCACAACTGACGCAAAAATCGAACAACTTATCCGTAACCAAGAAGATATTCTTCGTAAGCTTCGTCGTCTAACGATCGATGCTGGTATGGAATTCGTTGAAATCGAAAAAGTTTATAAGATCATCATCGAAGGTGAAACAAAGGCCGATAAAGCGAAAGCTCAACTTGTTGAAGCTAACCTTCGTCTTGTTGTTTCTATCGCTAAAAAATACACAAACCGTGGTCTTCAATTCCTGGATCTTATCCAGGAAGGAAACATCGGTCTTATGAAAGCGGTTGATAAGTTCGAGTACCGTCGTGGATACAAATTCTCGACATACGCGACTTGGTGGATCCGTCAGGCGATCACTCGTGCTATCGCTGACCAGGCCCGCACAATCCGTATCCCGGTTCACATGATTGAAACAATCAACAAGATGGTAAGAACATCTCGTCAACTTATCCAAGAGCTTGGTCGTGAACCAACTCCGGAAGAAATTGCTGAGAAAATGGAACTTCCAGCTGATAAAGTTAAAAAAGTTCAAAAGATT
>CBIHOP010000112.1:0-9213 GCA_966211385.1 uncultured Bacteriovorax sp. | reverse complement strand
ATCCTGATAGTTCAAACAGCAATGTAATGTATGCAGGTACGAACAAAGGTCTTCTTAAAACTTCTGATAAGGGTTCTACATGGACTCGTTTAGCAGGTATTGCAGAAGCGGCCGTTGGAACATTTATCGATCAAAATTCTTCAACGAAACGACTTTATCAAGCCACAGCAACAAAAATTATTGTCTCGGATAATGGTGGAGCTAGTTTCAACATTCTTCAATCGGCCACTGTAGGATCAATTCGCCAGTTTGCCGGCGGATCTGATTCAACTGGTGTGACGCTCACATTCGCTGATACAGACGGATCTAATGCGTGTTCTTGGGCCTATGGTTACTTGAATGATTGGGGACAAACAGCGATCAACGATACAGTCGCTAATTGTGGATATGCTTGGGTCAGTAAAAATGGTGGAGCGTTCACAAAGACTAATCAAACTGTCGGTGAACACTTAGAAATGGCCGAGAACGATGCTTCGACGATTTATTCAGCTGGAGCTCGTAAATGGATTCGCCAATACGGTACTAAAGTTCATGTCTCTCGAGACAAAGGGGCATCTTGGTCTCTGAAATTAAATCAACTTAACTACGATGTAGTTCCTTATGCGCCATGGCCTTCTGATAAATTAGAGTGGTCAGCAGTTGCTCTCGATGTAGGTTGGTGGGACAACGGTTACGAAAGTTTCTCAGTCAACCTTCGTAACTCAAGCGTTGCTGCCGGTTCAGGTTATTTCTTCGTTCACTCAACATTAAACGGTGGTGAAAACTGGCTTGCTCCATTCACAAAATATATGGGAACGGGAACTCCGGTAAAACAAGGAAACTGGAAATCGCGTGGTCTGGAAGTGACTTCTGTTTATAAAACAGAATTCCACCCGACAAACCGTAATATCATGTATGGAGCGATGGCCGATGTCGGAGGTATTGTAACTGAAGATGCAGCTAATAGTTTCCGAATTACAAAAACGTCATACAACAGCTTGTACGATTTTTCTTTCAATCCGTATGATGACAATGTTGCGTACGCAGCTGCAGGAAGTTTACATGATTATCCAAATGAGTGGCGTGCTAATGCATACAAAGGTGACGGAGGTATTTATAAAACTTCTAACCGCGGTCGTTCATGGACACGTTTAACTCCAAACGATGCTACTTATAATCGTCAATTCCTTTCAGTTGGATATGATTCTCGCAACAACATCATTTATGGTGGATCTCATGAAACAGGAATCATACGTTCAACGGACGGTGGTGCTTCATGGTCGGCATTCAACAATGGTTTACCTGCAGGAAGCAAAATTATTCCTCAGATCGAAGTTGATCCGAACACTGGAAATGTCTATGCACTTCTGACTGGGGATGCGCCAACTTTCTCGAATCAAGCGTACACAGGGGTTTATTTACTTGATGTAGCGAGTGGCTCGAATACTTGGAGACTATTAAGAGGAACTGTAAATTATCCAGCAGGAGCGGATGCAGGTTACAAAGTTTGGTATTACCCAACTGCATTTGCAATCGATTTTAATAATCCAGGAACTATCTGGATGACCGATTATGAAAACAACCGCAACTGGCTCATGACTGGTGTTTGGAAAACAACGAATGGTGGTTCTACTTGGACGCGCATGAAACAAGCGACACATCCAACAGGAATCTCTATTGATCCGACAAATGCTAATAAAATTTATGTGGCCGGTTACTATCAACTTGATGGTCAGTGGGGAGACGGAGGTCAGCTCTTCACAAAAGATGGTGGTGCTTCTTGGTTCAGAAATATTGGTCCAGGGATGCAACGAAATGCAAGAGGTGTAACAGTTAACCCTGCAGATCCAACTAAAATTTTCTACTCTTACTTTGGTGGCGGGATTCTTTACGGAACAAACCCAGCTAACTAGTGTCTCATGTCATGTTTTTGGGGGCCTCCAGTAATGGAGGCCTTTTTTTTTAATTACAGATGCCGAATTCTCCCGCGGGAGCATAACGAAGAATGAATTTATTTTGTTTCGCTGTATAATCTTCAATCGCTTTCAAAAACTTCACCTCATCATAAAAATTTTTTGCCAATGATAGTTTATAACCGTTGGCCCACGATTGATCTCGGGTGCTATTCATGGCCCAACGAATGACTCGATCAATGAGTTTACGATCTATCCATCGAACGCGACATCTTTGATAGCCACGAAAAACTTTTATAAGATTTGTCATTCGACGATCAAAGATCATGGCAATTTTTTTATAATCTCTTTCAAGTGATTTATTTTTGAAATCTGTTTCTACTGCTGCTAGTGCGATTGGAAGATCCCTATTAACATGAGCACTGATTGATAGAAGTAACTGGATACCAGGTTTCGTCTGACCATCTTGATGAGTTTTAAAGGCCTTCACCCAAGCAGGTGAGAGTGTGCATTCTTTTTGATAACTGCAATCCAGCGCATGTTTATAAAGGCTCACATACTTTAACATGAGTTTTAAAACCCAATCTGGATTTTCAAATTTGTGTTCGGAAAACAGTTTGGGCATTTCGAGCGTCACTTCATGGTAAATATTTGCAAAGAGCATCCGCGGTTCATCGTGCTCAATAGTGGCATCTAAATATTCAAACCATTGGATATCTTCTTCGATGGATTTGAAATAGTTTGCTTCCGATTGAGTGTCAGGCGTTCTAGCAAATGCCAACGGAATGGTAAAAAAAAATAGGAATAAAATTATTCTTTTCATCGGGAAGAAACTAGAAGACTTCCAGATTTAAGTCGATGAGCTCTGCAAAACTTCCCAGGATTTTAATTCAACATTTCCATTATTAATTTCAATGTAATCAAAACCTATTAGCCATGAGCCAGAATTAAAATATTTTTTTCCATCTGGAAGTGTCATCGATCCACGATGATGAGTGTGTCCGAAAATGACTGCATCAAAACCACGTCTTGTAATTTCATGGGCCGCTTCAGCAAATTCTGGTTGCTCACCAACGATCGCACTTTTTTTCTTTCTCAGTCGAGCATGTAATTTTTCAATTTTCATCCAAAGCTTATAAAAACTTGGATGAATGGCGAGGAGAATTCCGGCAAAGCGGGTGAGGGCTTCATAAAGATCGGGATAGTTGATAAAAAATGGATCATAGAGGTGACCGTGTTCAATCCGCACACGAGTTTCAGCAGAATGAAAGTTCAGAAATGGACAAACTTTTAGTGCACCCCAATCTTCCAAAAAATACTCAAGAGTAATATCGTGGTTTCCAACGATGTAATAAACTTTTCGTCCAAGACGATCGATCTCACGCAAAGTCTTCACCATTTCAGGCATCTCAATCGCTAGCTTGTGAAAAGAAACTTGCGCTATTTCTAAACCATCTCCATTAATACAAATATCGTATCCTTCATGCGCGGCCCACTTCAAAAAATCAATCAGCTCTCTTCTTCCTTTTGAAAAAGGATTTCCTAAGTGGACATCAGAAATGATGACAAGCTTATTTCCAGTCGCAGAGGTCAGCATTTAATTTCGGTCCTGTGGAATGTTTTCAGATGAAAGGACAACAGCTTCTTCATTTTTACTATTGAGTGCTTCTATGTATTTTTCACTTGAAAATTTTACGCGAGCACTGAGCTGTTGAATCATTTCAAACGCAAAAGTGGGATCTCGACGAATCTTGAGGAGGAAGCCACCAGGCTGAAGGATCAATAGTTTTGTTTTACCTTTGGCATACGCTGAAGCGTATCTTGGGATTGCCTGAAGGAGGGCCATATCACCAAAAAAATCGCCGCGAGAAAACTCGACCATGGTGATTTCACCTTGTGAAGTTTTCTTCTTAATCACAACTTGTCCTTCTTGGATAATATAAAGTTCGCGACCTTCGTCACCTTCCCTAAAGATAACATCATTGTTTTCGAATGTTTTTTCGTGTTCATGCGTGAACCTACGGTCTATTTCTATTGGCATTTTTCTCTCTCCTCATACAAGTTATTTTATAGTGAAAAGAGCTGTCCCGCGAGTAGGCAAGTCCCGCAGACAAACTAGACTTTATTGATCAGAACAAATCTCCGATAAGAATTTATGAACAAAGTTTGGATTCTTCCATTCATGTCTTTTTTGCTTGTGACTGCTTCATTAAAAGCAGATGAAGGTGGAATTGATTTCGCCTCCACAGTGAAGGCTTCTGTTAAATATCCTTTTGGTCGTCCCGCAAAGCCAAATCCATTAGCAGATACATTGTCATTAGATTTCACTGTAACAGATGGACACTATTTAAGACCAAACGTTCCAGCATCTGGTTCACCTTGTGGAATTAATCTCAAGAAAGTCACAGGCCTTGAAGCGGTTTATGTTATTGCCGGTGATGTGAATTCACCAGTCAGTGTGATGACATGCCCGCAGAAAGAACCAAATATGAATGAAATTTTCACTCCATTATTTTGTCGTCAGAGAGAAGCCTGTGCCGATAATATCCTTTTAGGAACAACACTGCCTTTTGGTGTCCAGTCATTTATAAATGAGACGATCGTTGAAGACTACGTGACTAACGAAATTGAGCGAAATATCCATGGAACAGAAAAATTTGAATTGCTTTCTCAATACATGAAGAAAAAACATCCGCAACGTGGCGTGTTTTCATGTTCTGATAAATTCAAAGATAATTCAAAAGATGGGAAGTGCAATTCACGTATCAATAACATTTTTAAAAAAATACAAAGCAAATGTTCTTTTCACGAAAATTTTTGTTATTCAACAGTTCGTGAAAAAGAAAATAGTTTCGAAACTTTTCTTCAAGAATCAGATTTCAGCTTAACTACCAATTATTTTACAGATTATTTTCAAAAACGTACCAATGATAAAATGAAAAGCATTGAAGGTGTTGCTGAAAACTCATTCAAAGAACTTGCAAGAATTCTTGAAACTCCCGGAACTGCGGAGCATGTAAGAAAACGTTTTTTAGAAAAAGTGACGAAATTGCAAGCAGAAGGAAAACTTGATCCGATTTTCAGTTTTTATGGTGATATTGGTTTCAATACGAATACTCAAAACGATAAAATCAAAGAACGATTCACGCCTTTTCTCGATCAATTTCTAAAAGATAGGTCAAAGAATGCTCTCGAAGAACTGACAAAATTTCAGGGATTATTAGGAGACAATCTTGTAGACAGTAATTGTGATGCTTACATGAGCTACAATAAAATGTGTCTTGAAACTGAAAAAATTTTAATGGGTAAAAGAGTTGAAACGAGTTTAAAACAAACTCAGAAAAGAAGAGATGAAGATTTAAAAGGTAAAATTGAAACTCTCGCACAATTCCTACCTGAAAAGGAGGGCGACAGATTTGACTCTAAGAAGAAAGCTCAAATCCTCCTTGATAGTGCTCGCTGCCTTTCTTTCGAAATGTTCCTTGAAAACAAATCTATCGTCCGAATGAGTGAAAAATTTGCAGCTAAATTTGATAACATTTACAACGGAAGGTTGAGTGATATCAAAAAGCCAGTTAATTTTATGGATCCGGAAGAAGATGTTAAGACGACACTGGCCAGTATCAGAAGCTCCGGCGTTAGCTATGGTGACAGCTGGCGATCAACCAATATCGAACGTCCATCGAAGAGTGAAAGTACTTCATCATCAGATGAGAAAAGAAACTTTGTAGCTGATTTACCAAAAGCTTTCCATGAACCGAAGGCCGATGCCGTTGATCTTCCCCGTGCCAATGGTAGTGCATATACACCTCGACAAGAATTTGCACAGACTCCAGTTGCACCATCAGTTGTACCCACGCAGCCTTTTAACCAGGCTCCATTCATTGAACCTCGTCCGATCATAGAGTCTCCAGAGAAAAAAGTTGAACAATCGGTCGTTTCAACTGTCCCTAAAAAAACGGAAAAAGAAGTAGCTCCAATTGTAGAAAAAAGTAAAAAAGAAACGACTGTTGCAAAAGAAGACAATAGTCACTTAACAGATTTACAAACTGAGATTGCACAGCTGCGTGAGCAGATTGCAAAGGCCCCTAAAACAAGAGCGGCCGCTGCTGAGACCACAAAGGTTGAGCGCAGTCCGGCAGCAGATGGTCCGGTTGCGAGAGAAAATCAACGAGACTCAGGTGATGCACCTTCTATTACAAGCGGCGAATCTAAATCCACTTCCAACAATTCGTCTTCATCTTCGTCTTCATCCTCATTGGGACAAATTTCATCCGGTTCGCAAAATTCGAACTCTTCAGAGAGTTCAGAGCGGCCAAGCAGTTCTTCTGCTAAATCTGTTGGAGCGTCTCAATTTGCACTTGTTTTAACGTCTTCCGATCAAAAATCGATTGAACAAAATGAAGCTTCGATTGTTGCCCAGATCTTCGCAAATGAAGGAAAATCTTTTGAGATCATGGAAGATGGAGTGGAATTCGAAATCATTCCGGTACTGGAAAAAGGTAAGGTTGTCATTGAAAGAAATGGAAAACCTAAATTTATGAAGGTTGCAAAAAATAAATCGGCATCACGAGTTATTGCTTCACCGGGTGATTTAAAACGCGAGCAGGAAAAAGAAGTTAAAGTTCGTTTAGAACGCGCTCAATATATGCAGCTCAAAAAAATTTCTTCAGAACTTGTTAAACCGCAATCCAAAAAATAATTCTTAGCATTTATCCCAACCATTTAAAGTGGTCTTGAATTTGCTTTCCTTGTTTAGAGACTAATAACAGGGAGAGAGTTATGAGAGGTCAATTACCATGGATCATGCTATTGATGTCGACGTCATTCATAGCAGTAGGGTGCGGAAATAAAGAAACTGTTGAGCAGGCATCAAAAGAAGTTACCACTCCGGTTAGAAGAACAACTGAAGCCGTTCAACCAGATCCGGTCATTCAACAGCGAATTGATGGGAAGGAAGCACTTCGTTTTGAGACATTTGGCAACGAAGGTTTTTGGAATGATGTCGTAAAATTACCTCTCGGTATGCGTGATAAAAAAGTAACTCCTTTACAGGCCTTGAAGTTAGGTCTTTCGATCAATGCGGAAGCCATTGATCAACCGACTCTAGAAAACCTCACTGCAGAAATTCAGAAAGACGGTGAGAAATCAAAAATGCTCAATGACCCGGCCCTTACAATGAAGTTTATGAATGCTAACGCTTTTATCGGTATTGTCGTGAAGGACACTAATAAAGATGGAATTCGCGATGTGATGAATGGTGATAAAGCGGGAGTGAGTTGCGTTCTTTGTCATGCTGTGGCCAATGAATCAGTTTTCGGAACTAAAGAAGGTGGCTCAATTGGTGTTCAGATCGATGGCCCGGCCGCTCATAAAATCCAGTTGGGGAAACTTTTCGCTGTTGCTGCGAACACTAAGGGATTTTATCCCATGGCCCAGTTGCATCGTAGTGGACGATCAATAGGGCGCGCACCTTCATACAGCGGTCTCTTTACTTATTTTAGTGAAGCTGATTACGACGCTTACTTCAGTAATCCTAAGAATTATCCGGCCGGTGCATTTGATGATACTTTAGATGGAATTGGAAACCCTGTTCATAATTCACCGCTGTTTCGCCAGGATTTAGCGGCTCCATACGGAAGTGCTGGTGAAATGGAGACGTTCGCCCAATATGCAAATACTATGTACACTATGGTTTTAGATCCAACAGTTTTAGTTACGGATAACGGAAGACTTTATCTGAATAAAATTATGGGTCCTATTGGCGATAAATTAGCAAAAGATTATCTCGAAATTTTAGAAGAGATTGGAATTAGAAAATACTCTTATATCAAATCAACTCGCACCGGCGAGCCAGGCACTCCAGATACAATCGTAGGAATTGGTGTTGATCCTGAAATCTTAAAGGCAATCGAAGTTTATGTTAAATCGCTTCGTGCACCTCAGGGAGTTACGAAAGACATTGCCAGTGTAGAAAAAGGAAAGATGATTTTCCAAGATACAAAAAATCAGTGTCTATCTTGTCACAACACAGATCATACGGTGCCAGTGAAAAACGACATTGTTGATATGAAGATAATCTTCCCAGGTGATAGTGCATCTGTATTTGGAAAAAGACCGATTCCTTTGCCAATGCTGAACACATCAGGCCGCACTTACGACGACAAGATGATCACAATGAATGCAAGTATTCGCGGAAAAAACAGAGGTCTGGCGATTCCACTTTTAATGGATCTTGCTCGCAAACCAAAATTTTTACATGATGGTTCGGTTGAGAGTTTAGAAAAACTTTTTGATTCAAGTAGAGGATCGAAAGCCCCTCATCCTTTTTATGTGACAAAAGAGGAGAGACTTGACCTGAAAGCTTATCTTGAAAGTTTAGATGATACCGTAAAATAAACATAGAAGGGCGATGATTAAACATCGCCCTTAATTATTATTTTTGAATTTCGCTTTGGATTTTTTCAGCTACTTCCAAATGAGCAGCAATATGCTTTCGCGATTCTTGTAATTGCGCTTTCATCGGTTCACTTTGTGCTTGGGACATCAATTGATTATCAATCATTGTTAAAGCTTCACGATGGCCTTTCACCATCATATCCATAAAAGCTTTTTCATATTCTGGTCCTGAGAGTGGATCGAGTTTCGCAATGTCTGAACTCCCTTTCGTTTTGAAATCATCTACGGCCGGTGTATCCATTGCCGTGAGGTTAATACTCTCGGCAGCTGATTGTGTTTTTTGCATATTCGCACGATGGTCTGTCTGCAACATTTGGGCATAAGTAGTTATTGGCTCACTTACATTTTTAGAAAGCGCTTGTGAGGCAGCCATGATTTCTTGATTGTCCAGCGCCATGAGGTACGCCATAACTTCTCCATCCATTCCTTCACTCGCGATAGAGCGAGAAGCAGGCGATGCCGTTTCTGTAGAAGTTGTGCTGTTCATGTCTGAAGGATTATCTCTCCAACTTGTTGTCGCAGTTTGCGCAGATGGTGACGTCGCCGTTGGTTCACTAGAACATCCGGCAAGAATGGATCCAGTTAATATGAGCATGGGGATTGTTAATTTATTATTCATAGTTCCTCCTAAAGATCTATAGAAGCTCTAGTGTGAAACTAAAAAGTAAGTCAGGCACGGTTTTGGGCATGAGCGGATTGCGTGTATCACTCGCAGTTTACTCAAGTGTCACATTTTTAGACACTCGAAATATTGGACTTAAATTATTTACAGAGTGGCCCCTACGCTAAATGAAATTGGCTATACTAAGCGCACAAACAACAACAGGAGTTTTTTATGAAAGCAGCACTACTTTTATTAACG
>CBIHOP010000111.1:0-9236 GCA_966211385.1 uncultured Bacteriovorax sp. | reverse complement strand
TTCTTGGCACCTTTAAACATCATGTGTTCAAGAAAGTGCGTGGCCCCAGTTGTTCCTGGCCCTTCATCTTTTCCCCCTACATCAAAGAGTGTGTAGTAAGAAACAATTGGTAATTTTGGATTAGGTGCAACGAGAACAGTCAGTCCATTTTTCAAGACTGATTTTTTTACATTGAATCCCGCTTTAATGGGATTATTCGAAGCACTTTTTAGCGTCGAACAAGCGCTTGTCGCCCCAATGGTCAAGACCAGGGTCAACATCCGGGCAAACCTAGGCATGCCGGTTTCTTTTTCTTTCAGAAGCATAAATTTATTCCTCAAAATGATCTCTGTTAGGCTAAAATTATATCGTTGCCCATAACTAAAAACAATTATGACAAAGAAGTCCAGGCACACAGAAATGTAATGGCACTTATGAAATCTCAGAATAAAAATTGCATCACGATCCTAGGAACGGGAACCTCAACAGGTATCCCTCTTCTGGGATGCACATGCACCGTTTGCACTTCAATAGATCACCGCGATCAGCGTCTGCGCACGAGTATTTTTGTCACAACTAAAAAGGGAAAACAATTTCTCGTTGATACAACTCCCGACTTACGCACTCAATTTTTAAACAACAAAATTTCGACTGTTGATTTTGTCATTATCACCCATGAACATGCTGATCATCTGCATGGTCTGGATGATTTAAGTCCGTTATGTTTTGGACCACCACTAAAAGAAATTCCGCTTTATACTACTGCTGAATCAAAAGCTGTGATTGAAAATAGATTTCCGTATATCTTCAATAATCAACGTCCCATTATTGGCGGAGGAATTCCCCGCCTGAAAATTCACCCGCTGAAGATGATGGAAGAAACAATCATCGATGGTGAAACTTTTACTTTCTTCATCTATCCCCACGGGCATGGTGAAACAATGGGATTTTTGCATGAGGGATTCGCTTACATCGTCGATTGCGCTTCTCTACCGAATGAGTTGATTGAATTTCTTTCAGAGAAAAAACTCGATCTGCTCATCATCGATTGCTTGCAAAGAAAAGCTCACGGCACTCACTTATCCGTTGAAAAAAGCTTTGAGTACATCAAGAAAATAAATCCACGAAATACCGGACTCATTCACATGGGCCATGATCTTTCTCACATTGCCCTTGAAAAACTCGCACTCAACGAACTAGGTCCGTCGGTTATTCCACTCTTTGATCAACAAAAGCTGTTTTACTAGGCGCAAAATCCCTAATCTTTCTTCCATTTTCACTCTTTTTATGGAATTCTCTCGGAAACATTTTTTGTACTTACTAGCAAACCTAAATTGAAGGGAGATAACTATGATTATCGGGATTCCTAAGGAAATTAAAAATAATGAAAATCGCGTTGGTATGGTTCCAGGTGGAATCAGAACTTTAATCGCTGATGGTCACCAAGTTTATGTTCAAAAAAATGCTGGAGCAGGAATCGGAATCGCTGATAGCGAATTCGAAGCTGCTGGTGCAAAAATTCTAGATACTGCTGCTGAAATTTTCGAGAAATCGACAATGATCATCAAAGTAAAAGAGCCTCAAGCAGTAGAGATCGCCATGCTTAAGCCTCACCACATTCTTTACACATACCTTCACCTTGCACCAGATCCAGAGCAAACAAAAGGCCTCATGAAATCTGGCTGTACAGCTATCGCTTACGAAACAATCCAGAACCTAGATGGTTCTCTTCCACTTCTTGTTCCTATGTCAGAAGTTGCTGGACGTATGTCAGTTCAAATCGGAGCTGCTTACCTTCAACTTGATAAAGGCGGAAAAGGCGTTCTTCTTGGAGGCGTTCCAGGTGTTAAACGCGGTAAAGTAACTGTTATCGGAGCTGGTATCGCTGGAACCAACGCGATTCAAATGGCGATGGGAATGGGTGCTTCTGTTACAGCTATCGACCTTTCTACAAAACGTCTTGCTGAACTTGATGGTCTATACGGATCACACATCACAACTCTTTACTCGAACCCAGACAACATCGAAAAAGCTGTTCTTGAATCAGACCTTGTTATCGGTGCTGTTCTCGTTCCAGGTGCTAAAGCTCCTAAGCTTGTAACACGTGAAATGATCTCTAAAATGCAAAAAGGATCTGTAGTTGTTGATATCGCCGTAGACCAAGGTGGATGTATCGAAACTTGTAAGCCAACAACTCACGAAAATCCAACTTTCGTTGTTGATGGTGTAGTTCACTACTGTGTAGCAAACATGCCAGGTGCTGTTGCTCGTACATCGACATTTGCTCTTACAAACGTAACTCTTAAGTACGCGCGTATGATTGCAAACTTCGGAGTTGAAGAAGCGGCAATGAAAGATAAAACTTTCCGTCCAGGGATCAACATTTACAAAGGGACTCTAGCATACGAGCAAGTTGCTCAGGATCTAGGTCTTCCGTACACAAAACTTCCATTTTAGTCTTTATAATTCTACCGGTCATGTTACTCTTGTAATATGACCGGTAAACGTCTCTTAGATACCATTCTCATCGCCCTCATGCTCGTCTCCACTCTCGCAGTGGCCGGACTCTTTTATTACACCGAAAAAGTTTACAAACGCCCTCCCATCAATGAAGAAGCAGAGAAAGCTGCCCTCATGGAATCTGTAGACGCCAAGGCCATACCTACATTTTTTAAAATTGATAAACTTGTCATCAGCCTTACTCCGAAAGCAGAGGCTTCAAACTCGCGCATGCGCTGGCTTGAACTCGAAGTGCATCTTGTGCTTTTTAAATCGGATGAATTGGAATTTGTGAGAAGAAACTTACCTGTGGTTCAAGATCGTATCATCGATATTTCGTCGAAAATGAGTCCTGAGGAATTGAATACATTGTCTGGAAAAATTCTGCTGGAAGATCGTTTGAGAAGAGAAATCAATAAGGCCTTAGGGTCTGTAGCTGTGAAGAATATTTTCTTCGCCAGCTACATCGTTCAATAGCTTAATTAAAAAAATTACTCTTCTTCTGAAACTTCGTCAGTGTAAGTAGAATTTTTAGTTTCGTCCGCCATTTGATCTAAGAATTTTTTTACATCTTCTTTAGTGATCTTGCCTTCAGCAAGAAGTTTATCTCTTAAACGAACATCCATTAATTTTTCAGTTAATGCTCTACTTAGTCTCATGAGTGCCTCTTTTATAATTTATGTATGTCTTGAATTTTAGAAGTTATGACCATAGCACCAAAGTCGCTTAATGCCAATACTTTGGTGGATTCTCGTTGTCATCTTTGACGATTGAGAGTTTGGCCTTACTTTTTTTCGGTCGGGCCTGCGTCATTTGCGTCATCTTTTCCGAGAGCTTTCTAAAGTTTTTATGGCTAATGACTACCATGAAAATATAGGCCGAAAGAATGGCCCCTAGCTGTCCCCAGGCCCCAATTCCCAATGGACTGGCAATGCCCTGATAGAGGGCGATAATGACCAATAAAGCGCAAAAATATTTGGCCTTCACGGGAATAATCATAAGAAACGAAAAGATGCGATCCGGATAAATAACGGCATAGGCCATACAGAGCGCACCGACGATGCCCCCCATCCCCGTTAACGGAAATTCAAAAACAGGATGACCTTTAAAAAAGATGAAGTTGATCAGGAGGTAAAGAACGGCTCCCCCGATAGCTGTAGTTAAGAGGAAGCTGATGTAGCGCTTGCGGCCCCAATTTTCTTCGAACTCTGAGCCCATCATCCACAACATGAGGCAATTGAGAATAACTTCCATGATCGAGCGTGAAAGAAAGGGATAAGTAAAAACGGTATGCACGTATCCGCTCATGACGTTGTCGGCAGAAAGACCCATCAAATGATAGAGTCCTGTTCCGTTCGTCATGCTGAGTGCGAATCCAATCAGAAATATCGCAGAAGAGACAATGATCAGGATTTTATTCACTAGAGTTAATCGAGGAAGATACACTTGTGACTGCATTACATTGACTCCGAAATTTCAACTAAAACTCCACCCATAGATTTTGGATGGATAAAATTAACGAGGCAGTTATTTGCACCAGGGACTGGTGTTTCATAAATAAGTTTGTAGCCCATGCTTTTTAGTTCATTACATTTTTTGCGAACATCAGGAACTTTGAAACTCATGTGGTGAATACCTTCACCTTTTGTTTCGATAAATTTCTGAATAGGACCTTGTTCGTTAATCGGACAAAGAAGTTCGATGTGCGCATGCTCGTCGATATGAGCGAAAGCAGTCGTCACGTTTTGTGAGGGAACATCTTCACGATGATCATTAAATTTTAGACCTAAGTCTTCCCAAATTTTTTGAGCTTGATCGAGGTTTTTTACGGCAATGGCCACGTGGTCAAGATAACAATCTTTATTGAACATAACGCTGATTTCCTTATCGCATTTTCATTTTCCACGACTATTGTGAAAGATTATGGATTAAGGGTCAACCATTCCATTACATGTATTTGGATCAGTTGGATCCAGAACTGGCGGAGTCGGCGCAATTGGTGGCGTGCAATATCCGGCCTTACAGTCACCGTATGTTTCAGTCGGTGTACAACGGATTGTACAAGGCGGTCTTCCGTCCGTTGGAACAGGAAGAATTTTAACTTTTTTACAAATAGGAATAACTTGTGGCTGACAGAATTCTTTGGCCACACATCTCTGCCCTGATGTTTTTCCACAATAAGCTGGAGCTGCACCGTTTGGATTATGAGGTGCGCACGTTCCGGCTGAAGAATTACAACATAAACTTGAACACTCTAAATCAGATGTACAGGCGGTACCTACTTCCTGGTTACCAATAACTGGAAGTTGATCCACACATTGGCTCACGAGATCTTTTGACCAACAACGATTGTTGAAACAGCATTCACTCGATCCACATGAAGAAGAATTTTCACAGCTCTTAAAAGCTGAACTTAAAACTTCTTTTCCTTCAAAGTCTGTTTGACTTGGACGAATAACCTGAAGCTTGATTGTTTTATCAGTAGTGATGTTAATCTCTTTACCGTCTTTTTCGTAATAGACTTCAATCGAAGAGTTAACGTTACATGAACCGATGTTTTCACTTGTAACAGTGTTATAGTTGAGCACGCGGTGGTTACAACCATCAACGTATTTTGTCGTTCCAGTTGAATCACTTGTCATTGTTCCGCGAACACCAAAACGATCAGTTGATCCGAGATAATTTACGCCTTGGCCAAGCGATAAAACGCCTGCTCGTGGGAATAAGAATGATTGATAACCTGTGTAGGCATCACTTGCATTGCGAACTTTGAAAAGTCCATACGTTGTATTAAAGAGAGCATCCCCTTTAATTTTCCATCCAGCTGTATTGATCGCACGATACGGTCCACGATAGCGAGAGCCTAAAACTAAATCATTGTAATTAAGGCCATCTGTAAGCGGTCTTCCGAATAAATCGTTGAAGCCTATTACATCTTCATGATCAGGAAGACACATTGTTGTACTTGCGGCCGTTATGCTTGGAGTGCGCTCACCCGAAGGCTCAGTCCAGATTTGAGGACGAGTCGGAATGTTCGCGATTCCAGTTGTATTGTTATAAAGAGTTGTGTCTGTAATTTTAGCGTACGTATAAAGACATTTATCAGTTGCTGTAGAACACGATGAAGAAGTTGCAGGGAATGTTGGATCGTCTTCAAGTTGAAGACCGCGACAGTAAAGACCTCCATCACGAGGATTCGTCACCGGCTCTTTCGTTGGATCAGCATCGTAATCGTTATAGTCAAAAAGATTGTATCCCAAACTCATTTTAGAAAGCGGCTTGCTGTTCATATCAACAACAAGAACTTGAATATCTGTTTTAGGAATGATCCCAGGTGCACGAGCAACTGTTGCTGTAAAAGGAACCGACTGACGATCAAGACCAAAATTAAAACGCACGCGAATAATTTTATCTTGAAGAGCTGCTACGTTAAGCCCGGCAATGTAGAGATTACCTTTGAAGTTTTTTGGAATCGTAACTTTCTTTTTGTAAGTTCCGTCGAATGGATCAACTAAGTGAGTGAGTTCTACTTTTTGAGTCATGACAGTAGACGGATCAGTTGTCGTTGTATCTGGAACAGCATTATTTCCTGTTGAACCTGAACCCGTTAAATTCGTCGCTGACTTAAGTGATTTTGCGCGCAGACCTTGATTTTCGATACAAGACGAAGAAACCAGCAATGCCAGCAAGAGCATTAGAGGGGCCAAAATATGTGGAGTCTTTTTCACAGTCATCACTGCACCCTTCTCGGTATACCTAAGTATTATTTTAATTTTAAAAGCTTAGGTCCTGAGAATTAGTTGAAGCGATGATGATAATTGAGAGCTCTTTCAGGGGCTTACAGGCCTTTTGTGACCACTTTCTCTGGTTCACCCAATGAAAAAAGTGAGTCCTGCAGTGGGCACTACCCGACTATTTTGGACTTCTTATTTATGGGTATCCAGAAATAAATAAATCCGCACCAAAGTTTGAGTTGTTATCAATGTAATCCAAGCAATGGGAACAGCAAGCCCTACTTGAATGAGAAGACGAACATCGATGAATGGAATTAAATCGGCCGCGAGAGGAATGAACTCAAGTGCCAGTGTGATTAACCCTGCAAGAACAACTACGCCCACTTTCTTTTTTACAAGCGCAATACTTTTTTTGAATGCTGGCTCCTGTGGAGACATTATCGAAGCAAGTGGAGCAAGACTTAAAAAAATAAAAGCGAGAATTCCGGGAATGATGAAACAAAGAATTCCAAGACCCAGAATCAAAGTGAAATAAAGTGTGTACACAAAAAACGTAGGAAATGTATAAAGCAAACTTTCTTTGGGACGATTCGTATGAATGCTTCTAAAAATATTGATGATCTCTACAGAGACAACAATACTGAGAATGGCAATTAAAACATTGGCCGAAATTTCCCATCCACTGTTTGATTCACCAGTCACCATTTCCCAGGGAAAAGCGCTAAAAATCTCAAGAGCAATAAGACACAAAAAAGATTTGCGATAAACTTTTTTATGAATTTGATAATCACTCGTCGATTGCTTCCAGCAATGAATCAGAACGTCTTTAGATTTCATGGAAGCGACTCGAATGTGCGTTTCGATTTATTTTTTTGAACATGCGGAACTTTAAAAATCTGATTATGAAACGAAATATAAAATCCTGGTGCGAGAAGTTTTGCTGCCAGCAAAGCTTCTGTTACATTTTGAGTTGCATCCGTATCATCAAATCCCATCGGGATCATGGCCCCTGTAAAGACCACCGGTACATTGATTGATGATAATCGATCGAAACAATATTTCGCTGAAAGCGCCATCGTGTCCGTTCCATGTAAAATAACAATCGGTGCATTTTTTGTGAGCTCTTCTTTAACGGTTTTACAAATGAGATCGCGATCAGTGTCGTCCATGTAAAGTGAATCTTTGGAAAGAAGCGGATGAACCAGAATATTCGTATATGGTAGGCGAAGTTTCGAGAGAATGCGGTTTTTAATCGACGTTCCCCGGTTTTCTAGCGAGCCGTCAAACTCATCATAGGTTTTTTCAATCGTTCCACCTGTTGTGATTATAATAACATCCTGAGGCGCTTGGGCAGTTTCATAATTTTTTTCGGTCATAACCTTGACTCTACTCTCTTTGATACCATGTTGTATTCGTCTAACAGTTTTAAGATAGTTTAAGGAACCAAAGAGGAGATTGCAATCATGACATCACGCAAAGGAACAATTAGCGTAAACACCGGAGATATTTTTCCGATCATTAAAAAGTGGCTCTATTCCGAGCACGATATTTTCTTGCGCGAACTTGTCGCCAACGCCACAGATGCGATTACAAAAAGAGCGACACTTGCTCGCACGATGAACCAGGAAATCCCGACAGGAAAAATCACAGTTACTGTCGATAAACCAAATAAAACAATTGTGCTTGAAGATAACGGTTTAGGGATGACCGAAGCTGAAGTTGAAAAATACATCGCTCAACTAGCATTCTCGGGCGCAGAAGAATTCGTTAAAAAAATGAAAGACCAGGGCAATACTCCGAACACGGATATTATTGGTAAATTCGGTCTTGGTTTTTATTCAGCTTTTATGGTTTCAACAAAAGTTGAAGTTGAATCACTTTCAATGAATGAAGGCGCAAAACCAACAAAATGGATTTGCGAAGGCGAAACAGATTACGTCTTTGAAGACAGCAGCAAATCAGAAGTAGGAACAAAAATCACCCTGCATATCAATCCAGAATCAGAAGAATTTCTGAGCGCCTGGAAAGTCTCTTCTACTCTGAAAAAATTCTGCGATTTCATGCCTTATGAAATTACCGTTCGTGATGCTGAAGCGAAAGAAGAGAGCGCTCACCCAGGAGTGGTGAACGACACTCAACCAATCTGGAAAAAAGATCCGTCAGAATTAAAAGATGAAGACTACAAAGAATTCTATCGCAAACAATTCCCAATGGACGGAGATCCGCTTTTCTGGATTCATTTAAGAGTTGATCACCCATTCACACTTGACGGGGTTCTCTTCTTCCCTAAATTGAATCCGAACAAACCATTCAATGAATCGAACATCAGACTTTATAACAAACAAGTTTTTGTTTCGAACAATGTTAAAGATATCGTTCCAGAATTCTTGTCACTGCTTAAAGGATCAATTGATTCAAGTGACATTCCTCTTAACGTTTCACGTTCATCACTTCAAGGTGATCCAAACGTTAAGAAAATTTCAAACTACGTTATCAAAAAAGTCGCTGAGAGTTTAAAGAAACTCTACAACAACGATCGCGCTCGTTATGAACAAATCTGGGATGATATTTCTCTGTTCATAAAGTACGGAGCTATCTCTGATACAAAGTTCGATGAGATGATGAGAGACTACGTTGTCTTCAGAAACTCAGAAGGAAAGTTCGTCACATTAAATGAATACCGTGAATCAATTCCGGAAAACTTCAAAACGAAGATGGAAGGAAAAGTTCTTTACTTCGAAAAAGGGAAATCTGACTACGCTCTTAGAAAAGAACTTCTTGCTTCAGGCCTTCATGCGATTGAAACGGAATCATATATCGATCCGCACTTCACTCAGCACGTGGAATTCACAAAACTTGGTGAACACGCTTATAAATTTGTTTCAGTTGATTCTGAAATCGCATCCCTTCTTGATCAGGAAGCGACTACAGATTCAGATGTAAAAGTGAAGGATCTCTTCACGAATGTACTCATTGGTAAAACAGAAGGAAAAACTGAGGAAGAGGAAGACGCTGACTCTCTTA
>CBIHOP010000110.1:0-9269 GCA_966211385.1 uncultured Bacteriovorax sp. | reverse complement strand
AGAGCTGGCTCGTCGTAAAAATAAAAGAATGTGAAGTTGTTATTGGAATTCTGGGGGCCATTGGTCTCATGATCAACAGCTATCCGTTAATGTTATTTGTGCTTTTTCTCTTCGGATTGCAATCGACTTTTTTCGGGCCACTGAAATATTCGCTCATTCCACATTATTCAACAAAAGAACAACTGACGTTTTCCAATGCACTTGTTTCTTCCGGAACTTTCTGTGCCATCTTACTCGGAACAATCATTGGTGGTGTCGTCGCGAGTTTTCAAGACAATCTCTGGCCGCTTGTTGTTGTCCTGCTTGCCTTTTCATTTCTTAATCTTTGGTATGCATGGAAACTTCCACCCGTAAAAAAAGATGAGACTGCTGCCGTTAAAATCAAAATTGATTTCAACACGTACACTTCGAGTAAAGACATATTAAAGCTGGCCTTGGGGCAACGTCGAATAGCTTACCTCATCCTTGGACTCTCATGGTTCTGGTTTATGGGAGCGGGTCTTCTTTCCCTTTTACCTTTAATTGCAAAACAAACGTTTAATGGCAGTGAATCCCTCGCAACTTTAATGCTTTTCATGTTCACGATCGGGATGGGAGTAGGACCTTTTGTTTTAGAAAAAGTTTTTAAAGGACGAGTTCCACGTTGGGTAATTCCCGTGAGTCTGCTTTTGCTTACACTTTGTCTCTTCGATGCGGCCTATGCGATTAAAACGGCCAGTAAACAAAGCTTTCTATTAAGTTTGCTGCCACCGCAAACAATCGGACAATACTTTAAACTTGATATGAGTGTCCGAACAATTTTTGATCTGTTTATGCTTTCATTTTTCGGAGGTATGTTCACCGTTAGTCAATTTACAGAATTACAAAGAGTGACTGCTGATGAAGAGCTCTCGCGAGTTGTAGCGGCCAACAATATTGTGAATTCTCTTATGATGGTTATGGTGTCAGTACTTTTAATGATTCTTCACCAACAACATTTTCCCTTACATGTTATCATGGTCATATTGGGCATGCTCAATATTGGAATGTGTGTCCTGCTTCTCTTTTTCTATAAAGAAGAATTTAATAAATTTTTAAGATTTTAAGAAATTTGTAATGATGAAAACAAAAAAAAAGGCGATTGTAGTTGATTTGGATGGCACTCTTTGCGATGTCGAACATCGTATCCATCATGTGAAAGGCCCGAAAAAAGATTGGAAGGCCTTCAATGAATCCATTATTCACGATACAATTTACGAATGGTGTTCAGAATTAATTTCAGCGATGAGAGATCGAGGCTATGAAATCATTTTTGTTACCGGTCGATCAGATGATTATCGCGAGCACACAACAAACTGGCTTGCAAAACATCAGGTGAATTTTGATCATCTTTATATGCGTGCTGTTCGCGACTTTAGAGAAGACTCCGATGTAAAAGAAGATCTTTATCGCGAGTTCATCGAACCTCACTATAATATTCTTTTTGTTGTCGATGATCGCATGAGTGTAGTGGAACGCTGGCGCAAGATGGGGCTGGTTTGCTTGCAGTGCGCACCAGGTAATTTCTAATCAAAAATTTTTGTGTTTATGACCACGTTGAGTTAGCCTAATCCTATAAAACATTTTTAAAGGAAGGCATTCATGAAGAACACCCTCGTTTATTCTCTTATTCTCCTCTCACTTATGGGTTGCGAGATTTCTTCTAAAGATACAAAAAAAGTTACAGAGCAGCCAAACTTTGGTGGTATGGAACCGCCTACATCTAAAGAATTCACATTCACGGAACTGGAAATCGGTCGCCGCGTTTGTAAAAATCTTGAGAGCAAAAAGGCCCTCCTTGAAGCTTATCGCCTTGATACAAGCAAAAAAATTATTTTTAAAGCAGAATCACAATCTTGCTCGCAGGTAAAATTCGCAGCAATGGACGATCTCTTTGCAGCTACAGTTATTTTAGCTGGAGTTGATTATGAATTATCTGTACCGGATAGAAGTGGATACATGAGCGACATCATCACAACTCAAAGTGGAGTGATGAAAGAAGTGTGTGAAGAAATTAAATCAAATGATAAAGTTCTTCGTCAGATGCCAATCAGCAATTCAAATTTCGTCGTTAAATTTCTCGTTAAAGACAGCTACGACCGAGTTGAAATTTCTCAGTATTCACCGGATGGAAAAGGTGGATATGCTTTCAACAATGTTGAGGGTGTGAGTTTTGTAAGTTCTATTAAGCAAGGTCCGAAAGAATTTATTGGATTCGAGAAGGAGCGTAGTCGCTACACTCCTTGCCCGGGAAAAAAGCATCCATCATTCTACATTCAGACGTGGATGAGAGATACGACACTCTAATTTAAATTAGAGTGCCTTATAAGCTTTAATGATTCCTGCTGCTGAAAGATCAAAACGTGCATAGAGCTGGTCTGCCTTATAAGCAGACTGGCCAAATTCTCCGCCAATCCCCAATGACTTCACTTTAAAATCGATGTTTTTAAGTTTAAGCGCGTGAACAATCATCGCACCCATTCCACCAAGCACCTGATGATCTTCAATCGTGATGAGCTTGCCATTTGTTTTAGCAATGCTTCCGCCAATTGTTTCAAGATCAACATGGTTGATAAAAGAGTTATTGATAACAGTTGCTGTTACACCTTGAGCTTTAAGTTCATTTGCAGCTTGAAGCGCTTTAGCGACCATTGGTCCAGCAGCGACGATAGTCACATCTGATCCAGTGGTTAAAACTTGGGCCTTATTCCACTCGTAAGTCATACCTTCAACATAACTAACGGGATGATTTTCTCTTCCTAAAAAGAAAACTGTAGAAGGTGGTACACGTCCAGCTTCTCTTTCTTTAGCAAAATTTGTGATTGCTTTATACATCAAGGCTTCTGCTTCAGAAGAGCAAGCACAGTTGACGATTTCTAAATGAGGAATTCCAGCTAAAGCAGAAAAATAAGTTGTCGCTTGGTGGCTGGCACCATCAGCGGCATCTTGAAATCCTGTATGCGAGAAAAGAGCAATGACTGGTCCTTCAGAAAGTCCGGCCATGATGAATGGAAGATTTCCTTTTGTGATTCCAAACTGCGCGAATGTATCGACGATTGGAATGAGGCCCGCTTTTGAAAGTCCGATAGCAGATGAAACCATGTTAGCTTCTGCAATTCCGATATCAACATAGTTATTTGGGAATTCTTTATGAAATGCTTTAATACCTGTTGAGCTTTGAAGATCTGAAGAAACAGAATAAACAGGGTATCCTTCTTTAGCGGCACGGATCGCTGCACGAGCAAAACCATCCTGAACTTTTTCTGTTTTAACAGCAGAAGCAGAACTTTCTTTTGGTGCTGGTTTTGTGGCGTGAATATCTTTTACCCATTTAATAAATTCTTCCGGAGCATCGTTGTGATAAATTTCCTGCACGAATGCTTCTAGTTTGTCGTCGTATGATGAAAGAGGGTAGCCGTGACCACCACTTGCACTTTCCATTGTTGATTTAACACCGAAGCCTTTTACCGTTTTGAAAACAATCGCTACCGGTTGATTTGGATTCGCACTAGCATCGCTTAAACCTTTTTCAATGCTTGTAAAAACTTTTTGCAGATCATTTCCTTCTTCTACACGAACAACATTCCATCCAAGAGCTGAGAGCGAATTAAATGTAGGAGTCATTGAGTATGAATCGGCATCAATACGTCCACCTAGCTTTGTATTGTTGTCTGAGATGAGAAGCAAAAAAGGATTCATTTTATTTTTAGCCGCAAGTCCTGGAATGGCCGCGAACGATTCACGAGCTTCACCTTCCATTGCTCCACCATCAGAGAGAACACAAACTGTCGTTCTTTGATTACCGATGATTTTATCGGCCATACAAAGACCCTGAGCTTGAGGGAGACCTGATCCAAGAGGACCATTGGAAATATAAACACCTTGTGGATTTAAATGAGTTTCACCGTGACCCGTGAGTTTACTCTCAATCGAGCGGAATTTTTTTAAATCATCAAATGTGAGATTGTCGAATCCGTAGTTCGCACGAAGAGCATAAATTCCGTTTTCAGCGTGTCCGGCATCGTTAACGAAGTTAAACTGTTCGAACCATTTTTCATTTTTATTTTTGAACATGATTCCGTGAAGAGCGGACATCATTTCAGCGAAAGCAGCTGGACCACCCCAGTGAGCGGCAGCACCACCAATAGTTGCATGTTGATTCATAAGCGCCACGAGTGCTCTTGTTGCACGTGGATCAGCGACAACAATTTCTTGTCCGTTTTTATCTTTGACCATCGCTTTATACTTTGGAGTGTTTTGCGGAGTCGGAGCGAGTTTATTCACAAGCTTTAAAGGTTTAATCATCGGTGGAGTCCTGTGGTTATGGTTTAGACAGGCAAAAGTTTAAGGCATATTACCTGATTAATCCACGTTCTTATTTTCTTATATTTTCCCTCTGATCTGCCTGAAAGAAGATGAGAAGTTCATTTTCCCAAAAGAACTAAAGAATAGGGGCAGATTTGTCGATAAAATCTATTGCGAGGTGCAAAAATGTGCGAAGTCTGTCAATCCGAAGGTAAGGATACACGTTTTCTTAATGGCCCTAAAACCTATTTGTACACCAATCATCTGTATAAGGTTTTTAAGAATGCAGCAGCGCCTGTGAAACTCTGCTACGTTCATTCCATTGACCTTTTTATGCTAGGAGAGACGCGCTTTTTACGCGAGCATCTTCCTTTTGCGCGCAAACTTGCGACCCGTTCAAAAAATGCAGATTCAAGTGATAGTCCATTTGGCTTTTAAGCGATTCATTCTTACAATAGGTGAATGGAAATCAATCACAATGTTCTTCACGCAAAAAGTTTTATTAACAACGAATGGGTCGGGCACGCGACTCAAAACTATTTAGTTGTTCATCATAAATTCGATCAAACTCCATTGGCACATGTGACTTATGCTGATCCTTCTGAAGTTCAGTTCGCCATTGCAACTGCTGTTTCCGGTTTTCAGGAATTTTCTAAACTCTCTGGAGCTGAACGCAGAGATTTTTTACTTAAAATTCGTGAAGGACTCTCAATTGAAAAAGATAAATTTATCAACTTGATTGTGTCCGAAGCAGGAAAGCCTGTTGATTATGCACGTGTTGAAATTGATCGCTGCTTATTTATTCTGCAGACGGCGGCAGAAGAAGCCGTGAGATTTAGCGGTGAAGTTGTTCCCATGGATTTTGGGATTGGTGTCGGTAAAACGGCCATGACAAAACGTTTTCCAATTGGACCTGTACTTGCCATGAGTCCTTTTAATTTTCCTCTTTCGCTGGCCTTACATAAAATTGCACCGGCACTCGCTGTCGGTTGTTCAGTCATTTTAAAGCCATCACCTTACACGCCATTAACTGCACTGGCCTTTGCTTCTCTTTGTAAAAAAATCGGTCTTCCAGCAGGTGTCGTTAATGTTGTCATCTGCTCAAATGACGATGTGGGATTGATGCTCAAAGATGAACGTATCAAAATGCTCTCATTCACCGGATCAGCACCAGTCGGTTGGATGTTAAAAGAAAAAGCGGGCAAGAAAAAGGTGACATTGGAGTTAGGTGGAAATGCAGCGGTTATCGTTGATCGCAGTGCTAATCTTGCCGAAGCGGCGAAGGCCATTGTTCAAGGTTCATATTTATTTTCAGGGCAAGTTTGTATTTCGATACAAAGAATTTATGTTGATCATTCTGTCTTTGATGAATTCGTCGAACTCTTTAAAACAGAAGTGCAAAATATTAAAATCGGCGCTCCTCATGAAGCCGGAGTTCTTGTTGGGCCGATTATTGATCGTCAACATCACGATCGCATTCACGGATGGATTCAAGAGGCCATCAATGAAGGTGCTGAACTGCTTTTAGGTGGAGTTTCATTTGATCCGGATCGCAATATTTATTCACCGACCTTGCTCACCAAAACTCAAGGACACATGAAAGTTGTCTCTGAAGAAATTTTTGGACCAGTAGCGATCATCGAAAAAGTTCAGTATTTCGACGAAGTCATTAGGGAAGTCAATAAATCTAAATATGGATTGCAAGCAGGTTTATTTACTAATCAAATCTCCCAAATGAAGTATGCCCATGAAAATCTCGAAGTGGGGGCCCTCATCATCAATGGCGTTCCAGGTTTCCGCGTGGATTCTATGCCCTACGGAGGTGTAAAAGAATCCGGATTCGGGCGAGAAGGTGTTCGTTATACGATGGAAGATATGACCGAACAGCGACTTCTCATTTATTAATTCATTCTAATTGCATTCTTTTTCTGCTAAAATCCAGACTTCAAAAACAATTGGAGAGTCCCATGACAGTTCGCGTTCGTTTCGCTCCTTCACCGACAGGTTATTTGCACATTGGTGGTGCAAGAACCGCTATGTACAATTATCTCTTCGCTAAAGCGATGGGAGGAAAATACATCCTGCGCATCGAAGACACAGATACAGAACGTTCTGAACGCCGTTACGAAGAAGCTCAGATTGAAGATTTGAAATGGCTGGATATCATGCATGATGAAGGACCGGATGTCGGTGGTGACTACGGACCTTACCGTCAATCAGAAAGACTTCACATTTACAAAGAATACACTGACAAACTTTTAAAAGAGAAAAAAGCTTATCGCTGTTTTTGTACGGAAGAAGTTCTGGAAGAAAAAAAGACATTGGCTTCCGAAAAAAATCTTCCTCCTCACTACGATGGAACATGCAGAAATTTATCTGCTGCCGTTGTTGAAGAAAATATGAAGATGGGGATTCCTTCAGTTGTTCGTTGTATAACGCCGAAAAAATCGTATTCATTCGTTGATAAAGTTCGCGAAGAAGTGACATTCCCTGAAGATATGGTGGGAGACTTTGTTATCGTACGTGGTAACGATATTCCTGTTTATAACTTTGCGGTTGTCATCGATGACATGACGATGAAGATTTCTCACGTCATTCGTGCCGAAGAACATTTGAACAACACTCTGAGACAGCTTATTCTGTATGAAGCTTTCGGAGCTACACCTCCAACGTTCTGTCACGTTTCACTTTTGATTGGTCAAGACCGTCAAAAACTTTCTAAGCGTCACGGGGCCACTTCAGTTCGTCTATATCAGGAACAAAATTATCTGCCTTCAGCAATGCTCAACTACCTTTTGCAATTAGGTTGGTCGCATCCGGAAGAAAAAGATATTTTCGATATTCATCAGTTGGGAACACTTTTCAATCTTGATCGCTTCACAAAATCAGCAGCGATTTATGACATTGTAAAACTCAACCACATCAATGGTGCGCACTTAAGACTTCTTCCCACAGAAGTTCTTGTCGCTGAAGTTGAAAAAGTACTACCGGCAGACCATCCATTCCACAAAATGAGCAGCGACTGGAAAGCTCGTTGTGTAACTCTTTCAAAAGAAAAAATGGATTTCTACAAAGACATCATTCCTCTTTTAAAACTTTATTTTGATTGTGAAGTTTCGGAAGAAGCAGATTTCAAAGAGGCCATGAGCTGGGAGACGACTCCGCAAATTCGCGAATACCTCCTAGGTGAAGTGAAAAAAGCACGTGCTGCAGGAAAAGAGTTTGTCACTGAAGCAGAATACACTGAGTGGAGTAACCACGTTAAAGGTGAATTAAAGATTAAAGGGAAGCAACTTTTCATGGGAATCAGGGCCGTTTTGACCTTGCAAGCTCATGGATCTGACCTGAAATTCATTATTCCACTGACACCGATCAGTGTTTTAGAGAAAAGACTTACAACTGTTTAAAAAATTCTTACACGTCCTCCGTATCCCTTGTGAATACGACCACCCCTATGGTGTAATTCCAAGGGATTTCCGGAGGACTCATGATTCTAAAATTCTTATTAAGTTTATCGCTTTCGACGTCGGCCTTCGCGGCCCCTGACTGGTCTGAAAACGCGACAATTGTTCCCGGTGAAAACCGCGCAAATATTTTCGAACTTCCAACTGATCAAGTTGAATCGACAAAAATGCAAGGTTACGTTCATGCGATGAAATATCCGGTAACAGTAACTGGGCTTCTCATTCCCTACAAACCACTTTTAAACTTCTTTGCTGCTGATGATACCAATGGCCTTCGTAAACTTATGCTGGAGCTTGGATCGGCTTATACAGGCTTTAGAAGTGAAAAAGAATTATATGAGTGGCTAGGTCTTGCACCCGTCAATGCTCCGAGTGCAGTGGGGATTTATAAAATGCCTCTGCCGAACGGTAAAGTGGATCAATTCTACACAGGGGCAGGTCTCATTAAAAATAAAAATGGGGAAGGTTTAACGTTTAGCTGTTTTGCCTGTCACGCTCAAAATATGTTTGGAACAACTGTTATGGGTTTAACGAACAAACGTCCGCACGCGAATAAGTTTTTCCATATGGCCCGCAAAACGGTTCCTAAAATTCCAACACTACTTTTCGGTGCTTCAACAAACTCAACTCTAGGTGAGATGAGAATGTTTGAGCGCACGAAAAAAAATCTTGTGTCTGTAAGTGCAACTGTTCCTCAGGTTCTGGGACTTGATACATCACTGCCGCAAGTTGCTCTCTCCCTTGCACATAGAAATGATGATGAGATCGCCAGCAAAAATCCAAATCTTGAAAAGTATCCCCGTCATAATGAATTAGCGACATACATTGCTGATTCAAAACCACTTCCTTGGTGGAACTTAAAATATAAAACGCGCTGGCTTGCTGATGGTTCAATCGTTTCCGGAAATCCAATTCTCACAAACTTCTTATGGAATGAATTAGGAAGAGGAACAGATCTTGTTGAACTTGAACAATGGATGAAAGACAACAAAAAAACGATCGATGAATTAACGGCCGCGGCGTTTGCGACCGAAGCTCCTCGATACACAGATTTTTTTCCAGAACATACAATCGATCTTAACCGCGCAAAACGCGGAGAAAAACTTTTTAATGATTCATGTATGAAATGTCATGGTGAGTATCAAAAGGTTTGGTCACTCGAAGGCAGCGAAGCGCTTTCAACAACCGAAGCGTCGAAAACATTGAAGGTCATCTATCACGAAAAAACTCCAGTGAAAGATGTAGGGACAGATCCTCAACGATATGAAGGAATAAAATTCTTCGCAGAAGCGCTTAACGATTTGAGAATTTCAAAATGGATGCAAACGCGAGTTGAACCACAAGTGGGTTACGTTCCACCTCCATTAGTTGGTATTTGGGCGCGCTACCCATACTTCCATAACAATTCGATTCCCAATTTATGTGCGCTTCTCACACCTGAGAATGCCCGTCCCAAGACGTGGATTCAAGGTCCAGCAATTA
>CBIHOP010000109.1:0-9273 GCA_966211385.1 uncultured Bacteriovorax sp. | reverse complement strand
GTGATTACAAGTTGGGAAGCCACACTGTACATAAATGTTTAGGTGGCGTTCGTCTCAAGGATGGCACTCTTGCGGGAAGCGCCCTTACTATGGATAAAGCTTTTCGCAACATGATTCAGTTGGGATTGTCTCCAGAAGAATGCTCGAACCGACTTTCAAAAATACCGGCTCAACTGTTGGAACTTAAAGATCGCGGATTGATTGAAAAAGATTTTTTTGCAGATTTTGTTTTATTGGATCGCAATCACAATTTGATTGATGTTTATCTCGAAGGCCAAAAGAAATGAAAACCAAAATGTTCAACGAAGCTCATGAAGCTCCATCAATCATTGAAAATCAACTTGCACTTAATGCGAAAATCATTGAAGAGGCTGCGCAGCTCCTGAGAGAGTTTGATCCTTTATCACTTGTGAGTATTGCTCGTGGCAGTTCTGATCATGCTGCTCAATTCATGAACTATCTTGCAATGGAAAAACTTGGATTGCTCCCAACGACTCTCTCACTATCTATTCTCACTCTTTATAAAGCAAAAATTAATATCTCTCGCGCTGTGGGAATTGCCATTTCTCAGTCTGGACAAAGTCCGGATGTCATTGGACCAATTGAATATTTTAACGATCAAAAATCACCGACAGTTGCATTTGTAAACGATATCAGTTCTCCTCTGGCCCAGAAGGCAAAACATTTAATTCCATTAAATGCTGGAGCTGAAAAATCTGTCGCGGCAACAAAAAGTTTTATGGCATCATTGTCGGCAAGTGCTCACCTCATCGGACAATGGTCAAAAAATGAGCAACTATTATCAGCGCTTAAAAATCTTCCCGAGGATATGTTAAAAGCTCAGAAAAATGATTGGTCAGAGGCTATCCCAAGTTTATTGAAAGCTAAAAGAATTATGGTTGTAGGCCGCGGATATGGATTGTCGCTGGCCTTGGAAGTTGCCCTAAAATTCAAAGAAACGTGTTCGATTCAAGCTGAAGCCTTCAGTGCCGCTGAAATCAAACATGGACCGCAAGCGTTGATTGAAGAAGGATATCCTCTATTAGTTTTTGCAAACAGAGGACCAGCGCTTCACAGTATGTTGGATCTTGCTCAAGATATGAGATCGCGTGGAGCTAACGTTATTTTAGCAGCTCCGTCTTTTGTAAAAGAAAAACAATTAGAAATTACATCAACGCAAACTGAAGAGCTCGACATTCTCACATCGGTGCAATCATTTTACATCATGGTAGAAAGACTATCGCGAGAATTAGGCTTCAACCCAGATGAGCCTAAGCATTTATCAAAAGTGACTAAGACTCATTGAAATTTATTTTTTTCCATGAGCTCAATAATAAGATCGTTTTTAAATTGCTCTATTGTTGAAACTTCGGTGAGATCTTTTAGGTATTCGAACGTGATAGATTCAGCACCTTGAACACCTGTGAAGATGACCCCAATACCTGGAGATTTTAACATTGTTCCGCGAGCCCAAACGGTGATTTCATTCCAACCAGTCGGAAAAGTAAACGATCTTGGAACTAAACCAGCACTAATCAGCAATGAAGAAGTAATCGACGTTGAATCTTGATCTAACCTACGAAAATAATCTTGAAGTTTTTTTGGTCTGAAGAGCGAGCAATACATGAGTGAGCCGAAAATGAACTTAGCTGCTTTATCCATTTTGTGGGAGATAATGGCATGTTTAACTTTTCCCAAAAATTTTTCTGAATAAACTTCCTCTCTTTTTCCAACAATGAGTACGGTGCTCAAAATATTTTGGAGTGAATATCTTATTTTTAAAAGAGGCCTTAAAGTTTTTGGAAGATAAACCATGATAGGTGTTTTGCTATCACCCCGTCTGCGCAGCGATTGATCAATGGCCCTAAAGCAGCACCAGGTAAGATATTCGGTAATGCTAATCTCGAGCTTCTTGCATATATCTCTAATTATGGTTTGTTGATCAGGAGTTAAGTACAAAGTTTGAGAAGTTACAAATCGCTCTTTTCGCTCAGGATGATCAATTAAAGTGGCCATTTGATATTGGCGTTGCTTTGAAAGAGGCTTAAAGTTTTCCACTAATTGGTTCCAAAACCACTTCTTGCCCATGATCTTCCAAAGATTTCTATAGCGAAAAACATTATCTGAGAGTGCACCTGACCTTATTGGAATATTTTCCATCGTTCTGAAAATTTCTTCCAACAAGTGAAACTGTCCGGCGGCATCACAGAGCGAATGGTGAACATTAAAGACAAGCATGTTTTTATTAGAGTTAGTTTTAGTAAGCAGGAATTTAAAAGGCGGACCATTTTTTAAATCAAATTTTCTATTGCAGAATTTATCGAGAGCTTCTTGATCTATGACACCTTCATCAATTGCCAAAACGTCTTCAATTTTCCAGGTGAAATCTAATAGGTACGTTCGTTTAAAACTTATGGGTCCGATTTTGACCCTACTTCTCAATAACGGAATAGACCTGATTGAAAAATCTAAAGCTCGCTTAAACTCATCAATTCGGACTACTCCGGTGAATTCAATGCAGATTTGAGAGTTATAGCTAATGTGCTCTGATTCATGCGCAAGCATGAATTTCTCCAGAGAATTTAGAGGAATCTTTTTTTCCATTATTTAATTTTATCATGAAAAGTCATTTATAATAGAGTGATGAAAGAAGTTTGGAACAAACGGCAGCCAGCTATCATTAATTTTTTATTCCGTAGTGCCTGGCCTGTTATAAAGTCCATTTTTAGAATAGAAGTACAAGGAGTTGAGCATTTAACTCAGGCTCCATCAAACGTGCTTTTTGTGGCCAATCACAATTCTGGCGCACTCATTGAAAGTTTTTCAGCACTAATGGTTCTGAAGGAAGAAAAACGAGAACCTGTCTTCGGTTTTACACATCCATCAATTTTCAAAGTACCAATTGTTAAACAATATTTCGAAGTTGTTGGGGCAGTACCCGCTACCTACCTAGTGGCCAAAGATGTTTTTGATCACAACTTTTCTTTGATGATTTTTCCTGGTGGAAACTCGCAGGCCCTCCGTTCAGTTTGGGACTATCGAGAGAATGATTTTCGAAACGTTCATGGCTGGGCAAAGATCGCTCAAGAAAATAAAGTAGCAGTCGTTCCTATAACTTTTAAAAACACGCATTTTATTAATCCCATTCTTTTAAGTGGAAACTGGGTTTCAAAATTATTGATTCTTCCGTGGATTCTTGGCTTAAAAAAAGCATCAATTTCATTGGGACAAATTCTAAGTGCTCTACTTATTTTTATCCTTTTAAATGAGTTCGGCTTACATAACTACATTTCCTTATTACTAAGTTATATAACGTTCAATCTAACTCCAATCATCCCAATTATTCCTATCAAAGTTGTACTGCGTTTTCATGCGCCACTATTATACAAGCAAGAACGCACTCAAGAGGAACTTGAAGATAAAGTACAGTTGATAATGAGTAATATTTACTGTTGATTAATAAGCGAATGGATGTGTGAGCAGAACGTTTCAATTGTCTCTTCTGAAAACGCATCTTCCAGATACTCAACAGTGAGAAAATCTTTTGATTTGTAGCTGGTGACCATGAGACCTATTCCAGGTGATCGATGCATTGTCCCTCTAGCTAGAAGAGATTTAACATTCCAATCATCCGGAAAAACAATTTCGGCGGGAGTTCTGCCACTGCTTACAATTAATGTGCAATCATGCACTTTCTTTTCTTTTGACTCAAGCATCCGTTTAAGTCGTGAAAAAGAGCATATTTTAACTAATAATCCTGCTGCAAGAAGTGTCTTTTTGATTTCGCTTTCTGAACTTCTAAATTTATAAGTATCACGAAAAAACTTTTCGTAATCTTTGGAGTGCAATTTTTCACGGTCTATTTTAATCCAAATGAATCCCACTAAGTTTTGCAATGCTCGCATCGCCTTCAGCTCAAAACGCATACTCTTTGTAATAAAGAGGACGATTGGTCTTTCAGATTCGTTCCTTTCTCTTAATATTTTATCCATTGCTCTTGCTCCAACCAGAGCAACAAACGCACTAAATGAGAGAGAAGCTTTACGACTCTGCTTATCTAAAATGGAGCGATCAAATTCAAGCGTTTTGATATTTACCAATCTTGAATCAGGCTCCTGATCAAACAACCTGGCTATCTTTACTTTCTTTTTCTTTTTAGCCGGGAGTAGTCCATTCTTAAAAAATTCAAACAACCAAGCAGCCTTCGTATCAATAAAATATTTTCGGAATTTAAAAATATCTTTTCTTGTTCGTGGTGAGAAATCTTTACCACTGTAAATATCTAGAAAATCTTTAAGCCAATTAAATTGTGCATGCCCATCGTATAGTGCGTGATGAAAACTAAAAACAATTTGTTGCGGAAGAAGTGTTAACAAAACGCCATAGCTTTCCTCGAAATTAAAAGCTTCTGTCCATACATGATCATTGTTATTCATTCGTCTAAAACAACGTTTTACTTTTTCTTCATCGAAGGGCTGTAAGTAAAATTTGCCGTTGTTCATATCTGGAACGATTCTGGAAATTTCATCTAATTGATAAAATTTTCTCAAAGAGCTGAACAACTTCTCTTCATCGATAACTCCATCAAATTCAATAATCAAATAACTATTGAAAGGAAGATCTGAACGATCAAACGCAAGTAAGTATTTATCTTGAAAACATAAACTGACAGGTGTTTGACGATTAAGCATGCTACACTATAACATTAGTTTATGAGCATCTCAACCAAGCAAGAGCCTCCTCTAGTCAAAGGCCATTATCTCTTTGGTCATCTATTTTCTCTTAAAAAAGAAGGAATTCATTTCTATGAAAGATTGCATGAACAATATGGAGATGCTGTTCGAATTAAAATTCTTACTAAAACTTATTATTTATTTCTTCATCCCGAGCACAACCGCGAAATTCTCGTAGATAAAGGCAATGATTTCATCAAAGGTCAGCAATACAAAGAGCTACGACTCATTCTTGGCAATGGTTTATTAACGTCTCAAGAACCCGACTGGTCATTTCAACGTAAATTACTCAATCCACTTTTTGGAAAAGAAGGAATGAATTTGTCGTTGATGCACATTAAAGATGTGTCTCAATCAAAGATTGATAAATATCGCACAGGTGTAGAAATGAATTGGACTAAAGCGATGTTTGATTTCACAATCGACGTAGCCGTAAAGTCTTTTTTTGGTTCCGCGCTTAGTGATGAAGACAAAGAATTGTTCAATAAAACATCGGTGAATTGCATTCGATTAGTCTCAAAAAGAATGAGCAATCCGCTCGCTTTACCGTTGGTCATCCCTACAAAGGAAAATAGAGAATTAAAAAACGATCTGCAATACTTAAAGGATACTGTTTATGCAGTAATCAATAAAAGAGCTAAATCTAATCAGGAAGCAAGAGACATGCTTGACCTTCTGATTCTGGCCAGCTCTTCAGAAGGGGATCAAGCGTTATCCAAGAAGGACATGTTTGATCAAATCTTAACTTTTTTGTTTGCGGGCCATGAAACCACTGCCATGACAATGAGCTGGTTATTTTACGAACTCTCCCGCCATAGTGAAATTCAGGACAAGATCATTGCTGAATGTGTACAAAATCATTTTGAATTTGATTCGTCTTTAAGCCTTAACAATTATCCCTATCTCACAAATGTGCTTAACGAAACGATGCGACTTTATCCAGCGGGTTGGGTGATCGCTAGAGATATTGCTCAAGACTCTACCGTAGGTGATTTTAAAGTTCGCAAAGGACGAGTCTTGGCCGTATGTCCTTATATTAGTCATCGAGATCCAAGATGGTGGAAAGAACCACTTAAATTTGATCCTGATCGTTTTAATGGCGAAATCCCAAAGAACGCTTACCTTCCATTCAGCATCGGAAAACGCAATTGCATCGGTGGAAGATTTGCGATGTTAGAGATGGCGGTCTTTTGCATTAACTTCTTCAAAAACTACAAAGTTTCAGAGAGCAACGAAACCATTTTACCTAAAGGTTATGTTACACTTAAACCATCACGTCCCATTAATTTAAAAATCATTCCTAGGTCATGATGAAAAAGCTATGGAGCGACATTGAGAATCTGTTATTTGATCGCGAATACAAATCGTGGCAGGTTTTTTTAATATTTCTAATTCTCGCCTTCATCATCTTTTCACCTTCATTTTTAAATTTAAACTTTTTTTGGGATGATGAGCGATTTCTTTTCTTAAATCCTACTTTTTTGAAAGTCGAAAATCCCATTCAGTTTTGGAATACACGTTCACCATTCTTTAAAAGTTGGCCTTTGGGTTATTCAGTTTTTTGGGTTTTAAATAAGTACTCACCCGATCAAAGCTTTATATTTTATAAATCATTGAATATTATTTTTCATGCGATTAATGGTTTTCTTATCTTTAAATTAATAAAAAAACTAAATTTCCGGTTTTCCTTAGTAGCATCTTTAATTTTTCTTCTACATCCTTTACAAGTCGAAACTGTAAGTTGGATGTTTCAATTTTTAACTATACTTTCATTCACATTTTTTTTATTAGCTTTGATTTTTTCTTTAAGATTTGTAAAAGAAGAACGTTACTTATTTATATTTACTTCGTTATTTTTCTTTCTCATGTCTCTTTGGACCAAAAGTACTTCCATCCTTTTTCCAATATTGCTTGTTTTTCTTTTCTTCATGTCAAAAGTTAGGTTTTATAAATACCTGTTGCTCATCCCATTTTTCGGACTGAGTTTTTACATCGGTGTATGGAATATTACTGGTTCTAAGATACTCACTAATCAACCCATCGATCAAAAAAGTCCTGTTATTCAAGCATATAATTTCATTGATCGAAGACTTCCGCGTTTTTTTGATGATCGTCCAATCACTTTAAAAGAAGATGATCAAAAATTATTTTTTGATTACACCTACAACAAGCCAAAAGTCAGAACAGCATTCAGGTATAGTTTTAGAGAAATTTTTAATCAGGCAGGTTGGCATTATTTTGAAAAAATTGCTTTTCCAATTGATTTAAATTTTATCTATCCCAGTATTGCTTATAATTATTTCTTAACTGCTATAGCATTATTTATCTTTTTTATTTTTCCAATTTTTGCATATAAAAAAATTGATCACCGATTGTTGTTATTGACTGGTATCTCTTGTGCGTTTCTTGTGCCTTACCTAGGCGTCACTGATAGTTCTTTTTTTTACTGGTCTAACGTTTCAGATAGATACATGTATGCCTTCCTTCTTTTCCCGAGCCTATTAATGGTCGCTGCCCTGGAGAAAAAATCACAGAAAATGAGAGTTTTTTCTTTTTTTGTAATATTTTTTCTTAGTATGAAAACAATTACTCACGGTTTATTTTTTAACAATCCACTCGTTCTTTATGAAAAGATCATTGAGACTAAAAAACACCCGGTTACATACTCTTTGTTATTTGAGCAGTACTATTTAAATTCTGACCTCAAAAATGCCAAAAAAACTCTAGAGGAAGGACGCAGTAAATTCCCTGAAGATCCTCAGTTAAAAGATGATGTTTATCGTTTAAATAATTTAATAAGGTCAGACGAACAGCTTAATAGACCCCAGTAGATGCCGGAGAGCGAGCACAGCCTATTATCAAGCCTGTTGGATTGTCGGTAATCGTATTGGGTGGAGTGAAAGTGGATGTTACAACGAAAGCATCGAAAGTGTATGGCTGAGTACGACTTGTGATCATTGTTCCAACAGTGGCCGGTGGAACAGGGGCTTTCATCCCTAGATTTTTTTCAAACGTTACACTTAATCTTATAATGGCCGGTTGAGAATTAGCGTAGCCTGCTCTTGCACGACTTCCTGATGAACTCGAAGATTGTATCGCTGCTAGAGAATAACTAAGAGCAACGATTCTTGCCTTTCCTATAGATCCAGGAATCATTTCCCAATTATTAAAATTCAAAGCAGTTTGAGGGGTACCTGTAGTGTTACAGTTTCCACCCGCACTACATTTTTTTACATCAGATAAAACAGTATACGGTGACACAAATCTTTTGCTTTTAAAATTTGCATTACAATGAGCAGGAGATTTCATGAGTCCATTAAGTAAATCGAGTGCTCTGGCAATATCATCGTCAGCTGACATACGTTGAATATTTTTTGCGTTCTGAGCTCTGTTAGACATCATGTAATAAGAAATACCACCAATAGCAATCATCGCCATCAGGGCCATGACGAGAGCAGATCCTTTACTGTTGTTTAAAGAAAGATAAAAAGAGTTATTATGCTTAATTGGAAACTCCCTTTAATACACTGTTGTCGAGTTAAATGAAGCCGGACAACCAGTTACTGTTGATCCATTGTAAACAACTGTATTGTAAATGATGAAACTCGACTGCTCTGTCTTCGTTAAGTATTTTTTATCAATTGTTACCGTTAGTGCTGCGTTTGAAAGAATGAGAGGTGCATTACCACCTGGAGGTGCAATGTTATCAATCGTGACACTCAATGATCTAATTCGCACGCGATCTGTGTATGTCCCAGTGTAGTTTGTTGTATTTGGTTTATACTTTGCGACCGCAACAGTGCCTGAGCCTTTACACGTACCAGTATTACAGCGATATAAATCAGTTAAAACAGTTGTTGTACCGCCTTTGTTGTAATAGTTAGCATTACAGTTACCTGGGCTCGCAAGAAATCCTTGTAACTCTGATTTAAGTTGGACAGCTTCTGAATCGACTTTAGATTTGATTGTATCTTTCGAAGTATCTTTCATCATCTGAACTGCAACAAGTGAAATGACTCCAAATATACCAACAGCAATTACAACTTCGGTGAGAGTAAACCCACGCTGATTGTTGTGGCCCTTAAAGAATTTCTTTATCGCCTTAATAACGACTCCCCTAAAAAATGTAGATATTTATATTCTCGATGGTTCTATTATTTATTTCAACTAAATAACTGATTACTCAGGTTTTCCCAATGTTGCCTTTAGTTGCGAGGGATATTCAAGAGGTGGACACTTGGAAGAACCCCACAAATTATTGTCAGCACTTATAGGGATGGTTGTCTAATTGGCTAATATTTATGGGGTTGCTTTGATTTCAAGGGTAGAAGATCGAGAGTAATCTTAACCACCAAAAATAGGCCTTCACTGGCCAAGGGAATTCATGGTCAAGCAAGCTCCCTTTTATCTGATTGCATTTAGCGTGAACAAGTCTGAGATTTTTTAAATCATTCGTTCCGCCTCTTGAGAGAGGAACGATATGATCAACGCTAAGATTTTCTTTTTTTATTTTATGCCAGCAAAGATCACACAACCAAGG
>CBIHOP010000108.1:0-9300 GCA_966211385.1 uncultured Bacteriovorax sp. | reverse complement strand
TCCGTTTTACAAAAGGCCTGCGCACCGTCGCTGTGAAGAAGTACACCATGTTTTTTACAAAGGTCGGCCAGTGCTGAAAGATTTTGAACTGTTCCGATTTCGTTGTTTGCGTGAATCACAGAGAGAAGCAGCGTTTTGTCGGTAATGATTTTTTCGAGCTGTGAAAGATCAATTCTTCCGTCACGATCAACGGGAGCGATTTTAACAGTGAAACCTCTTTCTTCAAGATGAGGAGTTAGTTTTGAAATGCTTGAATGCTCGATAGCTGAAATGATAATTTCATTTCTATTTTTGTCTGTAGCTAAAACGCTAAGTCCGAAAAGCACTAGATTGTTTGATTCAGTCGCACCAGAAGTGAAAAAAATCTCCTCTGCCAAACAACCGATTCTTTTTGCGAGTTGATTTCTGGCCGTTTCTAAAACAAGGTTTGCCTGAACGCCAGAGCGGTGAATAGAAGCAGAATTCCCCAGTTGCTTTTGATAAAGCGAAACAAGGTGTTCAGTCACCTTCGGATGAATCAAAGAAGAAGCTGCATGATCGAGATAAATCTCGGATGCTTCATTTTTATTCATATTGATGATTTAACTTTTTTGCGATGGCATTAATCTGAGATTTATTCACATTCCACTGGAGATCTTTTAGTGCCTCTTCGCGCGTAATGACTGACTGGCGAATGAGCTTGCTCATCTCAACGTGATAGTGTGTATATCCAAAATTTTTCATCGAGTTGTAGACAGAGATAAAATTCAGCATACAATTCGTCGAACGTCCTGGATAACTTAGTTTAGGATATTCCCAGTTAAGTTCTTTTTGAATTGTTTCAACATAGACTTCCGGACCGAATGGTAGAAACCAATGAGGTGAGATAACGAGCGCCTTCGTCTTTCTTTCAGCGGCCTTTTTCATAACCTCTTCCATGCTCGTTGGAAAATCTTTGTAATGAGGATCGTTACGTACATAAGTATCGATGAAAGATTTTGTGGCTTCACCCATTTCTTTGAATTCTGGAGCAGCAGCATTACAACCGCACTTATTCATGACTTTCTGATTTGTTGATTGGCCTTTAGTCCAACCAGCAATGATGATAGGGATCTCATGGCGATCAGCAATTTCATAAGCCAAATCCATATACCAAAGTGAACATGGATGACAGATAACGGCTTTCGATTTTGTTTCAAGAATTTTTGAGAACATTCCTTTCATGAAATTCGATTTGAAGAACATGAAGTCTACACCTAACTTCTCTGCTGCTCGTTCAACATTACGAATGGCTTCCGGGCTTTCAAATCCATTATCAAACATAAACGCCAATGGATTGAGCTTGTAGCGTGTTTTCATGTAATAGAGCGCCGATGTTGAGTCTTTTCCTCCACTACACATCGCCAGAACGTCGTACTTCCCTTTTGATTTATGTTTTTTAAGAATCTTCAGTAAATCTGACTCCAAAAGTTTTGCTTCATTTTCAAGCTCACGATTGGCAACATATTCATTACAAAGATTGCAGACACCGTGCTCGTCGAAAACGATGTTCGGTTTAGCTTCTGGCAAAACACATTTTTTACAGAGAAGATCAGGATTGAAATCAATTGCCATTTCGCTTGAGTCTTTTAAATCCTCTATTTTTTCATCCTGTGATTTTCCGCTGGATATACTCATTGGTTCTTACTCCATTAGTGTTGTGAGGTTGACTGCAAGATCATTGTTTCTTACTATTTTAACTTATAAACCAAAAAAAAGGAAAGTTTCCGCTTGGATAAACCATTAGATCTTCGAGGCGTTCCCTGCCCGCGAAATTCCTCATTGGCCCTCATTCAATTATCGACAATGGATTTTGGCGAAAGGTTGACCATCTATCTCGATGATGGCGAGCCCATTGAAAATGTACCATCCTCTTTGGAGCTTGAAGGACACAAAATACATACCAAGGAACGTCACGCAAATGGACATTGGGAACTCACAGTGGAAGTTGCATCATGATTGAAAAAATTAAAAAGTTTCACGGTCATGTTAAAAATTTTGTCGTTAATGTTTTGTTCCAAAAATTTTTAGTTCCTGCCGCACTTATCTTCATTTATTTTTTTGTTGTAGGTCCTACAAGTATTTTCGCTCGGCTCTTTTTCAGAAAAGCACTTAATCATTCTGTGAAAACTCTGGATAGTTCCTGGGGACAAGCAGAAGGCTATAATCCATCGCTAGAAGATTCACTTAAACAATCGTGAGAAGAAAAAATGTTTAAAAAGCTAAAGTACGTTTTAAAAGAAATGAAAACGCTTATCAAAGAACACAAGCTCTACTTTCTTGCTCCTCTCGTTATTACGATTGCTTTTTTAGCGATTGTCTTTGTGAAGTTAGGCTCTGGAATTGTGATTACGTTTATCTACGCTGGAGTTTAGTTCATGGACATTTTAGGTATCTCGTGTTTTTACCACGATTCTTCGGCGTGTCTCGTTCGTGATGGTAAAGTCATCGCTGCTGCTCAGGAAGAAAGATTCTCCCGCCAAAAGAATACAGATGCATTTCCTATTCATTCACTGAATTACTGTGCTCAACAGGCCGGAATACTTTTTGAAGATATTGCGCATATTGGGTATTTTGAAAAACCATATCTCAAACTGAGCCGAGTGCTTATTGAACATCTCAATATGTTTCCATTCTCTCTCAAGAGTTTTATGCGACAAATGCCCAAGTGGATGGATGATCGCCTCATTCTTCCGCTGCTTATCAAAGAAGAACTTTCAACTGATACTCCTGTTCATTTTTTCAAACATCACCTTTCCCACGCAGCGAGTGCATTTCTTCCTTCTCCTTTTGAAGAAGCGGCCATCTTCACATGTGATGGTGTCGGAGAATGGGCCACAATGTCCAAAGGACGAGGTACAGGCTCAAAAATTGAACTCTCTCATGAAATCACTTATCCCCACTCTTTAGGCCTGCTCTACACAACATTCACAATCTTTCTTGGTTTTCATGCTCAAGGCGGTGAAGGTAAAACAATGGGAATGGCCGGATATGGTCAACCAAGATATATGAAAGAAATTCGCGAGCTCGTTCACGTCTATGAAGACGGAAGCTTTCGATTAAATCTCAAATATTTTGCTTTTAGAGCAGGCTCAAAAATGTGGAATGTTCGCTTTGAAAAACTATTTGGAAGGCCAAGACAGTATCATGAGCCTATCGAACAAAGTCATTACGATATGGCCGCTAGCTTACAAGCAATCGTCGAAGAGATTTTTCTTAAAACAGCAAGACAACTGCACAAAGAAACTGGATTAAAAAAATTATGTCTCGCCGGTGGAGTCACTCTCAATTGTGTGGCCAATGCTAAAATTCTAGAACAAACGCCGTTTGATGATGTATTTGTTCAAGCTGCCGCAGGAGATGCTGGAGGCTCACTTGGCTCTGCCCTTTATCTTTCAAACGTATTACACGGTCATCCTCGCCACGAAATGAAAGATGCTTATCTTGGACCTGCATACAGTGAACATGAAATTTTAAGAGCAATTAAAGCTTCAGGTTTCACGGGCTCTGTTAAACTGACAGCAGATGAAATGGCCCAAAAAGCTGCTCAACACATTTTTGAGAAGAAAACATTAGGTTGGTTTCAAGGACGTATGGAATTTGGTCCTCGCGCCTTAGGTGGTCGATCAATTTTAGCAAGCCCATGTCATGCCGAAATCAAAGATATTATTAATGACAAAATTAAAAAGCGTGAAGCCTTCAGACCTTATGCTCCGATGGTTTTAAAAGAGCGAGCTTCGGAGTTTTTTAATCTTACAACTTCTTCTCCATACATGCTTCTTGCTCCGACAATCAAAGCAGAGAAAAAGGCATTACTCCCAGGTATTACTCATGCAGATGATTCGGCCCGCGTACAAACTGTAGGTGAAGACGAAAATCCAATTCTCAGAAAGCTCATAGTAGAATTTGAAAAACTCTCAGGCGTACCAGTTCTTCTTAATACTTCGTTTAACCGCAATGGAGAGCCCGTTGTTTGTACTCCGGAAAATGCTCTTGATTGTTTCATGAAAACAAAAATGGATGCATTGGCAATCGGTCCTTATTGGTTAGCGAGAACCTGAGGAAGAAAACCAAACCTCACTAAATCGGCATAAAGAAGTTTGGCCAAAACCAAATATCCAGTAGCATTTAAATGATCATCATCCGGTCCAAAATCATTTGAATAAAACTGTTCTTTTTTATATTTAGTGAAAACTTCTTCTTTAAAATATTTAAGTGTATTTGAAAGAGGTACGTTTAGATCCTTCGATAATTCTAAAATCGTTTGATTTACTGCCACTTCTGGATAAATTCTTTCTGGTGGATAAGTTTGAAGTACCATTGCAATTTTACGTGCCTTAACTTGTTTAATGATCTTGGCCATATCGTAATACATCCAACGTTTAAGTTCGTCTTTATTTTTATAAGCTGTTCTGTGCGCCTCTGTTGGATATGCATCAGAAAACTTTTTTATAAATTCATCAATCTTCTTTGTCAGCTTCACATGCGAAAAACTAAATTTGATATATTCAAGTCTGCTGAACAAATTAAACTGAACTGAAAAAGGATTCGCCCATATACCTTGCATAATGACTTCTGCAGCTCCAAAGGCCTTCTTTTGTTCAATATAAATGTCGGCCAGTTCACGATGTGATTTACCAAATGTAGGATGAGTTTTAATCGCCAGTTTAAAAAACTCCTCTAAGTTTCCTTGAGGCTTATTTGTCGTCTGAAAATAGGTGTCCAATTCTTCAAAAGTCTTATCACCGGGATAATTTTTGAGAGCATTCTTTTTCAACTCAGCATAGAGAGCTGGATCAATTTTTCTCCAGAAACCTTCATCTGGATATCGATAAAGATCGTTATAAACTGTGTAATCAAAATTATCACCAGAGGCTTCTAAGGCCTTCTTAAAATATTGGGCCGTGTTTTCTGGATTTTTGAGAACGTGGTGTGAAATTAAGCCGAGAAAATAGTACGCGGCCCTTTTGTGATCTGGGTATTGAGTTAGAATTTTGAGAGCTTTCTCCGCTTCTTCCCCTTCCTTTACAGTCATGCGATGAACTTCAAATTGATTACCTGTTTGTAAACCCGCGATCCAAAATAGACCCGACATCATCGGTCTTTTTTCATCATGTTTGTAAATTTGAAAATCATCACTTCTATGCTTATCTAATAGTGCAAAAAATTTATAAACTTTTGAATGATCCAGTAGATTGTAGATTTTCTGCCATGTTGTTTCTCCTTTACCGCCGATTTCTTCGATATAGTCGCCATAGCCATATAGATTCCATCGGTTCGGCTGACCTGCCATCATCACAACTAAATCAGGTTCAGTTTCATCAAGATTCTTATTTAAATTTTCTAAAATATAGCGAGTGTTAACATTTCCTCTACCTTTGTTAACAATCTGATATTTTCCTTTTCCATATTTTTCATCAAGCATTTTTCTCAAATGATCCGGATAACCGAATCCTGGGGGAGCTCCTGCACCTAACGTGAAAGAATTACCTAAAAAAAGGATAACTTTTTCACCAGTCCGTTTAAAGGCCGTTTCATCAGCATCAACTCCATGCTTATGATTGTAGACGGCCCCAATACCTCTTAAAACAAGTTCGGCACTAGCAAATACGAAAATGATTCCAAAACACACGGCGATAAATTTTTTAAAAATTTTCAATGTCTAGTATCCTGAATGTCAGCACCTTCCACTGGTGCCAGATATGATTGTTTATTTTCGTCTTCAAAAACCTGTGAGAGTTGAGCAATACTTTGGTTAGAAATGCTCACATATAAATTATCATCTTTATGTACTTTAAATTGTTCCTGCAACATCGCTTCGTCGTGGGCCTTGAATCGAGCTACAATTCTTCGAGATACATCTTCTTCCATTCCCATATCTTTTAACAGATCAAAAACAAAATTAATGCTTGAATCAAAAGTTTCCCGCTTAATGTGCTCAATCCCCTCTTCCATCAACCTAAATGAATGCCCTCTGTTTCTCGCGCGAGCGAAAATTTTCAATTTAGGAAAATGCTCTCGTACAATTTTAGCAGTGATTATCGAAGTTTCAACATCATCAATCGCCAAAACAAAATGTGTTGCATTGGCTGCACCTGCTGACTCGAGGAGATCAAGACGAGTGACATCACCATAGTAAACTTTGTTTCCAAATTTTCTCAAAATTTCGATGTTATCTGGATCATGGTCAATGGCCACAAATGAAATTCCCTGAGCCTTCAGTACACGACCAAAAATTTGACCAAATCTTCCGAAGCCCGCAATGATAACTTTGGCCTCTTGTTCTTCAACAGTATCGTAAGTTGGAATAACTGTTTTACGGTTCTTACATAACCATCGGCCGTAGGCTTCTGACAGAATTGGTGAAATGGCCATCGAGATGGTGACCATTGCAGTGAGGGCCTCTACAACAAAAGAGGATGCTGATCCAAATTTTAAAATTAAACCAAAAAGAACAAATGCAAACTCTCCTCCCTGAGAAATCGATAATGCCATTAATTTGGAATTCTCGTGTTGCAATTTAAAGTTTCTGCCAACGAGGTAGAGAATAATTCCCTTTAAAATAATGTAAGCAATTGTCGCAGAAAAGATTTGCAGAGGGTACTCAACGATCAAACTAAGATTAACTCCCATTCCGACTGCGATAAAAAATAAACCCATCAGGAGTCCTTTAAAAGGCTCAAGATTTGTTTCCAACTCATGACGATATTCTGATTCCGCGAGAAGAACTCCGGCGAGAAAAGTGCCGAGCGCAGCTGAAAGACCGATGTTTTGCATAAGCGTGGCCACACCAACAACAATAAAAAGAGTCATCGCTGTGAACATTTCACGTGTGCGTGTAGAAGCAATGGCACGAAAAACTGGTTTTATAAAAAATTTGCGAGCTACAATCAAAGCGATGATCAAACCTATTAACGCTGTAATCGTTTTGAGCGCTGACTGAACGTCAAAGGCAACATTTCCCAGTGCGGGTATGAGTGCCAATGCGGGAATCGCCAGAAAATCTTGCATCAAGAGAACACTAAATGCCGCTTGGCCATGCTCCGTATTGAATTGATTTTTTTCATTCAAGGCCTGGATAGCAAATGCCGTGGAAGATAGTGAAAAAGCAAAACCAATGACGATTGAACTCATCAAACTAAGTCCAAATAATTTTGCAATTAAACCAAAACAAATTGTTGAGGCAATAACTTGAACGGCCCCGAGCCCAAAGAGTTGTCTCCCCATTGATTTTAATTTGTGGGGTTGAACTTCCAGCCCGATTATAAAAAGTAAAAGAACAACTCCAAGTTCAGCAAAATGCAAAACACTTTCGGCATCTGAAATCCAGCCTGCTCCCGAAGGACCAATAATCATCCCGGCAATTAAATAACCAAGGACGGAACCAAAGCCGAACTTTTTAAAAAGTGGAACAAAAAGAAGAGAAGCGCCAATAAAAAGCAAAAATTGAGTCGTAAATGAGGTCATTAGCTAAGTGTTCCTTCGAGTGGAAGTAAAATGATGAAACATGAACCAGAAACTTTTGGTTCATGGAAGAGTTGTCCTTGATGGGCGGAGATGATCCCTAAGGAAACAGATAAGCCCATACCGGTTCCCTGCCCTAATTCTTTCGTTGAAAAAAATGGTTCCATGATTTTAGACGAAATCAATGGTGAAACACCTTTTCCATTATCGAAAATAGTGAATCTCGCTTGTTTGTTGTCGACAATAGATAAGCTCAAATTAATTTCTGGTTTATCGCAGTCGCGACATGCATCGAGTGCATTACTAAAGAGATGGATGAGGACCTGCATGATTTGCTGTTTTTGACAGCGGACTATGATTTGTTCAGATGATTTATTGAAATTGCACTCCACTTTCGCTTCTTTGAACTTTTCCTGAAAAAGTTCGAGAGACTCTTCGACAAGAATACCTAAATCTGTTGGTTCGTATTCATCTTCATAACTATCTCTGGAAAAATCTTTCAGCGCTTTGATGATTCGGGCAATACGCTCCACCATTCTTTCATTCTTTTGAATGAGTTCTAGGGATTTTTCCTTGTTGAAATGATCGGACTCAATTTCATTTCTAAGCATTTTTGAAGATGCCGATATGACCGTCAGGGGATTGTTAATTTCATGAGACATGCCGCCGGCCATTTCTCCGAGGGCAGACATTTTTGTTTGCTCAATAATATTTCGAGAGAGTGAAATAACTTTTTGTTTGTAGTTAAAATGAGCGTGCACACTGAATCCAATCACTGCAAACATTGTCACATTGGCCGCATGAAAGTGGACGGCTTCCAGAATGGTTATATCGCTCCAAAATGAAACGATAATAGGTGCCCAAACTCCAATGAGTGAATTGATGATATAATCTTTCCATGTAAGAGCGCAGCTGCAGAGGATAACGGCCGTTACAAAATATGACCAACGGTAAAAAACACTCCAGTCATGAATGTGCAGAAGATAAAGATACACGAAAAAATAACAATAACTGTTCACGTTGACGGCAAAACGATTAAAAGAAAACGTTTTTGATTTGATGAAAGTAAGACCAAATGAAATGGCGGCCACGATGCAGATCAAAACTCTGCCGGGAAGAAAATCAGTTTGAGTGGGACTCAAACGAACCATGAAATAATAAAAGATAAAACTGCAGACAAAAGCAGAAATTGAAATGAGGCGTGCTTTTCGAGTATCTTCTCTAAGTCCTAGATCAAAGTAAAAATCGGCCATGCTCTATGGTAACGGAATTAAGCATGGCCATCAAGTATAAGAGGTCTTAAGTTTTCTGAAGTTAGATCATCAATGGAGCATTTGATCTTCAAATGCAGCGAGGGCCGCTTTCGCTCCTTCACCCATTGCAATAACAATTTGTTTGTACGGAACTGTTGTCACATCACCAGCTGCATATATACCGGCCTTCGAAGTTCGACCTTTGTTGTCGATGACAATTTCTCCGAATTTTGTAGTCTCGACAAGATCTTTCACGAAACCGCTGTTTGGTAGTAGACCAATCTGCACAAATATTCCGTCCAGATCAACTCTTTTCGTCTCACCATTCGTGCGGTCTTCATATTCAAGACCCACTACTTTTGATCCATCACCTACAACATGCGAAGTTCGTGCACTTGTGACAATACTTACGTTCGGTAAACTTTTTAATTTATCAACCAGAACTTTGTCCGCCTTCAACGAATCCTGGAATTCAAAAAGTACAATCTCACGAACAATGCCTGCAAGATCGATAGCTGCTTCTACTACAGAATTTCCACCGCCAATAACGGCAATCTTTTTTCAA
>CBIHOP010000107.1:0-9313 GCA_966211385.1 uncultured Bacteriovorax sp. | reverse complement strand
GAATTCCTGCATGGAATCCAGTCCCCTGTCTTTTTCGGATCTGCTCTTAATAACTTCGGCGTAAAAGAAACTCTCGATATGATTTCTGGTAATTCACCAGGACCAAAACCCCGTGAAGTAAAACTGGCTCCTTTTGATCATGACTCTCCAGTGACGATGGTTGATCCGGAATCAACAACTGAGTTCACAGGATTCATTTTTAAAATTCAAGCGAACATGGATAAAAAGCACCGCGACCGCATCGCTTTCTTGCGAGTGTGTTCAGGAAAGTTTATGCGCAATCAAAAAATTTATCACGTTCGCTCGGATAAAGAATTGAAGATTGCCACTCCCCTCATGTTCCAGGCGCAGGACAGAGAGATCACTGAAGAAGCTTACCCGGGAGACATCATCGGTCTTCACGATAACGGAAAATTTCAAATTGGCGATACCTTCACTGAAAAATCAAAATACATGTTCACGGGAATTCCGAACTTCGCACCGGAAATTTTCAACAAAGTTATTTTGAAAGACCCGATGAAAGCAAAACAACTTGAAAAAGGATTGCAGCAGCTTTCAGAAGAAGGAACTGTTCAGCTCTTCACGAGACACACGACGGGTGAAAAAATTCTTGGTGCCGTTGGTGCCCTACAGTTTGAAGTTGTGAAGTATCGTCTGGAAGACGAATACAATGTCAACGCTGATTATGAAGGCTACAGCTTCGTCGGTGTACGTTGGTTGAAATTTGAAAACGAAAAAGAACAAGATAAGTTCATGGCCAACAACAGCTCAAACATCTGTTATGACCACAAAAAGAGAATGTGTTTTTCTGTTCGTTCAGAATGGGACCTCAAACTTGTCATGGAAAAAAATCCAAACGTTCAATTCTTTAAAAACTCGGATTACAGATAATGGAAAAAACTCTTTCAGACATTATTGGCAACCCACACGATTTTTTAACAGACCTCTTTGGCAGAATCGATGATATCGAGCTTGATGTAGAACCTTACTTCATGGATCATATCTGCTACCGTGTCGATTCAGAAGAAAACTACATCACGAAAAGAGAAGAGCTTAAACATCACGGAGAGCTTCTCATTGAATCGATGGTTAATGGCCGACTCATTTCAACTTTCAAATTGCATAAACCGATTGAATTCAAAAATCGTAAAGTAGAACTTCTCGAGCTTCCTGCTCCTAAACCAGGACATTCTTATCCTGCTGGACTTGAGCACGTAGAGTTTGTCACAAAAGATCCTCTTCAAAAAATCGTGGATAAATATCCTCAATATGCGTTCGAAGTATTCGGCATTCACAAAAAAATTAATGCTGATATCACCCTCAAGCTTGGAAATTATTGCATCCGTTTTCACAACCAGACTCTAGAAGACGTGATCAAACAAGAAAAAATGCAACTGGCCCGGAAGAAATAATGTCGAATCTCGCTACTATCCAAAACCGTCTTGAAAAAAATTATAAACACCGTCTTAAATGGGCCAAACGTGAAGGACTGGAAGCTTATCGTTTATACGAAAAAGATATTCCTGAATTTCCATTCATCGTTGATGTTTATAAAGACCACGCCGTCATTTTTGAAAAGCGAGATGAAGAAATCGATGCAGATAAATTTGATCATTTCGAATTTATCATTTCGGCCGTTAAAAACGTTCTGCAGCTACCAGAAGAAAAAGTTGTGATTAAGTCGCGCTTTCGTCAAAAAGGAGCCGTTCAATACACAAAACTTGAAGATAAAAACGAGTTTTTCCCGGTTAAAGAATATAAGGCCGAATTTCTTGTTAATCTACACGACTATCTCGACACTGGGCTTTTCCTGGATCATAGGCCGCTCAGACAAACCGTTTTCAAAACTTCGCAAGATAAAAAAGTTCTTAATCTATTTTCTTATACTGGTTCAATCAGTGTCATGGCCGCCTTAGGTGGGGCCGCTAAAGTAACAAGCGTGGACATGTCACAAACTTATCAAGATTGGGCCAAAAAGAATTTCATCCACAATTCCATCGACGTCGATAAACATATTTTTATCGTTGAAAGTGCGCTGGAATGGCTTCCTCGTGCTTCTCAGAGATTCGACATTATTGTTTTGGATCCACCGACATTTTCGAATTCAAAAAAAATGGCAGATGATTTTGAAGTTGAAAAAGATCAACTCTTTCTCATCAAACATTGTTTGCGATTGTTAGCTCCAGATGGCGTTCTCTATTTTTCAAACAATAAAAGAAAATTTAAGCTCGCTCCAGAAGTGCAGGAACTTGCTCTCGTCGCCGACATCACTCCTAAAACTATTCCTGAAGATTATCGCGATCAAAAAATTCATCATTGCTTTAAAATCATGCATAAGGTGAAACCATGATCTTTCACGAATCACTTTCAAAAGCAGTTGCTGATATGAAAATTACTTCCTGGACAAAAATCCAGGAACTCGCGATGCCAATTGTCTTAGAAGGTCGCGACCTCATTGCTCTTAGTGAAACGGGAAGTGGTAAAACCATTGCCTATCTTCTTCCGCTGCTAAACGCTCTTATTGGAAAACCTAAGCGTCCAACAAAAGTTCTCATCATCACTCCAACTAAAGAACTCGCGGAACAAATTCTTGCTGTTGCAAAAAAACTGGCCCGCCATACAACTCTCATCTCAACGAGTATCTACGGTGGCAAAAGCCAAACGGAACAAGTTCGTGATCTAAAAAACGGCGTGCATCTTATTGTTGCTTGTCCTGGTCGCCTCGCTGATCACATTGAAAAAGGAACGATTGATCTCACTGGAATTGAAACGGTTGTTCTCGATGAAGCCGATCAATTAATGGATATGGGATTTCTTCCTCACTTAAAGGTCGCGATGGAAGCTGCCGCCGGAAGAAAGCAAACTCTCCTTTTTTCGGCGACGATGACCGAAGAAGTAAAAGGGTTAGCGGCAGAATTTCTTAACAATCCCGAGACCGTTGAATACAAGGCCAATCAAACTAAGGCTTCAATTGAAGAAATTTTTTGTCCAATAACAAAAGAGCTTCGATACTCTTTTTTAAGATTTCTTTTTAAAGAATATAAAATTAAATCAGCAATCATTTTCACGCAGACGAAAGAAGAAGCCCGTGAACTTGGTGCCGCACTCATTGCGGACAAATATAAAGCGGCCGTGCTCGAAGGAGATATGACCACTCACCAGCGGAAAAAATCACTAGCAGGACTAAAAGATAAAACGATCAACTATCTGGTTGCGACTGACATCGCTTCACGCGGCCTCGATGTTCCGCATGTTTCTCACGTCATTAATTTCAATCCTCCACTCGAAACAGAAAATTACGTTCATCGCGTTGGAAGAACGGCCCGACATGAATTAGCAGGTACTGCACTTTCACTTTATTTGCCGGAAGAAAAAGAAGACTGGGAAAACATACTTCGCGAATTAGGGCGAGAGCTAAAACCTAAAAAATTCAAAGAATTTAATTATGCTCTTAAAATCAATAAGAAAACTACCCGAGTAGTCTAGTCAGACTAGGCAAAAAGGTTATTGCCTCACCTAAAATGAATTATGCTATAATAATTTTTAATGAGAACGTTGCTCCTCGACTGCAACTATTTTCCCGTTAAGATTATCAGTTGGCAAAAGGCCATGATCCTACTCTTGAGCCAACGGGCAGAAGTGGTAGATGAGTATCAAGATAAACTCATACGGACTGTTTCTACTTCCTATCGCCTGCCTAAAGTCCTTCGCCTCTATCAACGTCATCAACTTTCACTCAATGTTAAATTCACCCGCATGAACGTTTTCTTTCGCGATCAATTTCAATGTCAATATTGCTCAGTCAAACTTCCAGTTTGTGAGCTAACCTTTGATCACGTTGTGCCTGTCTCTCATAATGGTGGAACGAATTGGGAAAACGTTGTGACTTGTTGTAAACCATGCAACTTCAAAAAGGGATCTCTTAGCTTAAAGGCCTCTGGCATGCAGCTCTTAAGACCACCTCGCAAACCTCGTTGGTCCCCAGAATTATGCCTTCGCTTATCGGACGATGATCCTCGTGAATGGTGGGACTTCTTCCCCAAAAAATTGGCTTCTTAAGGGGCCTTTTTCATTTTTCCTGGTAAAGGTTAGGCCTCTAAATCCTCAATATTTTTCCCATTAGTAATATCTTTATTTTATTTAGAATAGTGACTTATAATGATTCTCTATGAACATTAATAATAAGCTATCACTTTTCAAAAATTTCATGAGCGAGTGTCGCTTTGGACTCGATATTGGAAAAAACACTTTAAAGAATACGACGGTCACATCGACGGAGCAAAAGTCCGTGCAGATGGATTTGGGAACAGCAACTCCAAACAACCAAAAGTCAGAATCAAAGAAAGAAGAAAAAAAACAGGAAGAACAAAAGGTTTTTAAAAAAGGTGAATTAAATCAAAATGACGAAGCTTCAAAAAAAATCAATATGAAACTTCTCAATCTTCTATAAGGATTAAAATTTGTGCGATTGATTTTAGTTACACTTCTATTCACCACATTCAATATCCAAGCTGAAACAATTGTCCTCAAAGCAGATAAGTGGTGTCCTTTTAATTGTGAACCAACTGAAAAAAATAAAAATGAAAACGGCTATATGGTCGAAGTGGCCAAATATATTTTTGAACGACGAGGACATAACGTCGTTTATCAAACCGACAACTGGGCGAATGCAATTAAAAGTGTTCGTGAAGGAAAAGCGACGGCCTTAGTGGCGACCACAAAGGCCGATGCTCCTGATTTTATCTATAGTGATAAAAGTATGGGATCAAATAAAGAATGCTTCTATGTGAAGACAAATGATCCATGGGAGTTCATCGACATTAAAAGTTTAGCGAATCGAAAACTTGGAACTGTAGAGGCCTACGCTTACTCTGGTGAGTTAACGGCCTTCATGCATGAAAATCCAACTTCACTTTATAAGGCCACGGGAGAAAATCCACTTGAACAAAATCTGGTGGAACTGAACTCTGGTAAGATTAATACGGTTGTAGAAAACCCATTTGTCTTTAATTACTTCACTGAAAAGAAAAAAATCCGCGACCAATTTGCAGATGCAGGGTGCACGACAGGTGACGATCTCTACATCGGCTTCTCCCCTAAGAATCCCCGCTCTAAAGAATTCGCAAAAATCCTCTCCGATGGCATTCTTGAATTGAGAAAGGACGGCACTCTCGATAAGATCATCTCCAAATATTCGCTGAAAGAATGGAGTCCTTAAAAAATGCGCTACTGGTTGATGAAGAGTGAGCCTGATGTTTTTTCCATTGATGATCTAAAAAAGAAAAAAACTTCCGGATGGGATGGAGTCCGCAACTACCAAGCTAGAAATTACATGCGAGATGATATGAAGATCGGTGATCTCGTTCTTTTTTATCATTCAAGCTGTGAAGTTCCAGGCGTTGCAGGACTGGCCAAAGTCTCTAAGGAATCACATCCCGATCCTTCTCAATTCGATAAAAAAAGCGAGTATTATGATCCAAAAGCGACCAAAGAAAATCCTCGTTGGTTTATGGTAGAAGTTGAATTTGTCGAGAAATTTGATCACGTCATCACTTTAACAACGATTAAAGAAACGAAAGGTCTGGATAAAATGCCGCTGGTTCAAAAAGGCTCTCGCCTATCAATCAATCCGGTCACACCGGAAGAATTTAAGATTATTTCTTCTTTTGTCCATTAGAGAGCGCTGTCAAACTAAAGCCTTGCTGAACAAGTTGATCTCGAAGTGGGCATTGACCACCAAACAGCATACTCAACGTTGTCATGATGGATGTTTGCGCTTCATGATCACTTACTGATCGATTTGATAAAAGGGCATTTTTGGGTCCCTGAGGTTCTTTTTTCAAAGTCGCTGCAAAGTGTTTTTTTGAATCACATGAGGCCATTATATTCATAAAGAGAGAATTATCTTTTTCACGTTTCGAGAGACCTTCCGTAAGATCTTTCAATCCCGGTTTATTCTTTTTATAAAAGGCAACATCCTCCGTTCCTTTCGCTGTCATCTTCTCTGGAAAAAAATCTGGGCCTCCACCGAAACGAGAATGCCCACTGTAGATAAGAACGTCTGACGTGCTCGCCGCTTCGATAAACTTTCGTCTTACACTTTCACTTTTAATTTTTTGGGCATTAGATTTTCTATTATTTGAATCATCTGTAGAAACAGAAGCATTATGCAAATAAACTTCGAATTTCTTTTTTTGCCCGTTGGCCCAGGTCATTTCTTTAAAAAAGTACTCTGGATTTTCTGGGGAACTTTTGAAACTGCAAAATGTTTCTTTACCAACACACGGTCTTAGTAAAAAAGCTCTAAAGGCCGCTTTTTCAAAACCATCAACAACTCGATCATCATAATTTAAATAACCAATGAAGTAATCGATGCGAATCTTAGATTTATCTATAATGGGTTTATAGAAATTAACACAAGCATCAATCTCATTCTTAGTCGCTTTCGCTCCCAAGGTACTTTGACAGAGTGTTCTTAAACTCTGGTTGTTCAAATTAGAGACGCGTTTACTCACCTCTTCAAACAGACGAAAAATATTATCTGTTTGATCTGCACGGACGTTTAGAGAAAGGAAAAAAATAATCAGTGCGACCCATCTCATTTAAAACCCCATAAGCGGCATGCTTCTGTCATTTCAAATTCACTGGCGCCTTCACAGGTCTTTTTAATTTGTGTTTTCAATTCCTCTGGAACATTTTTCAATGAGTAGATATCTGCAATCAGTTCAAATTTAATTTCTTTCGACGGATGATTGAGAAGTTGCTTCCAAACATCCAGGGGAAAATGGCCATTGGCCGAGTATTTCAGAAGATAGCGAAGGAAGCTTTGAACAACATCACTATTAACATGGCCTGCGAGTTTCATTTGCTGAGCAATGGTCAGCGGGAAGACTTGCGGATCAACATTATTTAACAAAACAACGAGTTCTTGGTCTCGAAGGACATCCCATTTCTCAGACAAAAATGTTTTAAGAGGTGCATGACCTTCTGACTTATTTAAAAATAAAATTGTATCCAGAATTTTTTCATCTCTGGTCTTTGAATAAACATTAAAAAGCTCAGCATCCAACTCTTTTAGCTCTAAACTTTGAATCACAAAAAGAGCAAGCTTCATATCTTCCGATGACTTCAAACCACTCTTAACTTCATCAATCAGTGATGGCCTTGTACGCAGTTGAGCCATTGAATTTTTTCGGGAGCTTTCATCATATAATTTTTTTGCCAAACTCTGCCATGATGAATCGACTTCAACGCCTAAAGTGAGAAGAGGAAAAAGAATAAATGTTAACAAGAGATTCTTCATGAAATGCTTGTCGACTAAAACTAATGTAGACATAAAAAAAAAGGCCTACTAAGTAGGCCTTATATTAGATTCTTTTTGGATAGAAGTTCATCGGCTGAGAGACATCAACTGTTCGTCCGTTTCCTGGTGAAGGGAAACGAATACCGTTAAGAACATTGAGTACACAATCACGAACGCGGTCACTTGTGATTTCTTCGCTTGAAACTGAAGAGTTTGAAACAGATCCATCACCCATGATTTTAAACTTGAAGTTAACACGCCCTTGAAGGCCGTCTGCATTTCTCGTGATATCAAGATCGCGTTGGTAACATGATCTGAATTGAGGAATGTTATCACGAAGAATTCTTCTGATTGCTTCAGGGTCAATCGGTGAAACAGCAATTTTTTCAACCGGAACACCAGCAACAGTGATTGATCCTTTTGAAGCAAGACCTTCAAATCCACGAGAAGAATCGATCTTTCCTTTTGCTGATCCTGTTAAGCTACCAATGTTAGTCGCGACTTTTGCTATGTTCGCAGTACCGTTAGGTGAACCCGTAATGAAGCCGTCTCCGCCTCCGCCACCTACACCATCTCCAATACCGCCACCAGTTCCACGTCCAGCACCACCATCGTCTTTAGCACCTTTGGCGCCCCCCCCCCCCCCCCCCCGAGCACTTTTACGAATAGAGTCCGTAACGTTTGTCATGTCCATACCTTGATAAGTATCGCCAGATCCACCTGTGTTGTTATCAACCGCCTTAACTTTACTTGGCGCTGATCCCGATCCTACAGTTGTCTTAGGGGCCTTACGAACATCTGTTCCAGGTTTATACGCTTCTCTTTTTTTCGAAGCAGGATCACCTTTTTGAACATCTTGAACTTTTTGTTGTGTCTTATCACCCAAAGCTTTCGAATTCTTCACCACACGATCAGTTCCGTTATCGACTTTTTTCTCAGGAACAGCAGGCGGAGTGACTTTTGGAGTCTCTGTTGTTTCGAGTTTCTGACGAACAATTGGATTTTTCGCAGGAGGAGTGACAAGTTCCATCTTAATAGGAATGAGTTTTGGATCATCTTTTAATTTATGTTCCATTTGCAATTGAGGAACTTTCAGCAAAAAGAAAAAAAGGTGAATAATCACGCTCCCAATGAGAGCGCGCTTATTAAATTTTTTCGTTTCAGCTTCTAGTTTTGTTTCTTCACCACCGGGTGTGTACAGTGGTTTTCTAGCTGCACTCATGATTCTTTCCTTCGAGTTTATTTAACTCGCTTAGATGCATCTTCTTCAGCGGCGATTGAAAAGTTTTTTGCGCCCGCACTCTTAGCAATATCCATAATCTCTACGGCCTTTCCTAAAAACGCCTGCGTATCACCTTCAAGAATAACTGATTCTGTTTTCAGTTCTGCAAGCTTCGCTGTCATTGTTTGAGCAAGGTCTGCTTCAGCAACATACTTTCCTTGAAGAGCAACTTTTCCACTTTTATCTAATGTGATGATAAGAATTTCATCTTGCTTCTTTTCATTCGTGATTTGCGTTTTCGGCAATTCAATATCTAGACCCGACTCAAGAGCTGCAGTCGATGTCACCATGAAAATAATAAGAAGAACGAGCATGATATCAATCAGCGGAGTCATGTTAATCTCAGCGACGATAGCGTCATCATCACCTGAGTTTTGGTTTGAACTTCCCATGGCCATATAAAACCTCTTTCCTTTTTACTTCAGAAAAGCGAACTCACTTAAAATCGCTCAACTTTTCGGTTGTTTCACTCTAACAGTCAAAATGCTCCACTGGAGCATTTTGTCGCTATTTCTTTGCTGCATTAAACTGTTCGGCCATGTCACCAAGACCATTTCTGAATTCAGCTAGTGCTTCACCAATTTTAATTTGGATGTAGTTGTAGAACATAACCGCGATAACCGCGACTAAGATCCCTGCTGCTGTTGCAATAAGAGCTTCTGAAATCGAAGCAGCAACAACTGCGAAACCAGATTTACCAGCAGCGCCGATTGCTTTAAATGATCCCA